>DATIGB010000196.1:0-4454 GCA_035454985.1 Candidatus Nitrosotenuis sp. | reverse complement strand
GCTGCTACTCCCTTCTCGCCGTAGCCGTATCCGACAGACGTCGGCAGTCCAATCACTGGAACCTCTACTAGTGACGACACAACTGATGCAAGTGCGCCCTCCATTCCAGCTGCCACGACAATCACGTCAACGTCTTCTTCGACGAATTTCTTTATGATTGGAAACGTTCTGTGGAGGCCGGCAATTCCCACATCATAGCTGCAAATGCACGTGCAGCTCATTGCCTCGCATGTCAGCCTTGCCTCTTCGGCTACTCCTATGTCTGAGGTTCCGGCAGTAATGATTCCGACTTTTCCGCCGGTTGGCTTGAATGCGTTTCTGTAAAAAAGCAGGGAGGTCGTGTTTTTCCCCTGCTTGATCTTTATCCTGTTTGTTTTTGCGAATCTGATCATTTTCGGATAGTCCTGCTTTGTAATTCTTGAGACAAGGACAGAATTTGATTTTGCAAGTATTCTTTTGACTATTTTTTTAATCTCATCAAGCTGCTTTCTTTCGGCAAAAACCACTTCTGGTATGCCTTTGCGGTATCTGCGCCCCATGTCAATTTGGGCAAACTCCTCGATTTTCTCAATGGAATACAGTGACAGGAGCTTTTTTGCCTTTGGTACGCTAATTTTTCCCTCCTTTAGTGATTCTAAAACGTCAATTATTTCCAATATTTTCAGTTGCCAGGTTTCATTAAAAAACTGATCAGGTCAGATTCCCGCAAGCGCATTTCTGACGCCGTCGGCTCCTTTGTTGAACCATTCCTTTTCCTGCTGGTTCAAGTCCAACTCGATTATTTTTTCAACTCCCTTTCTTCCTATTACTGCTGGAACTCCAATTGAAACATTGGACTGCCCGTATTCTCCATCAAGTGGAGTTGCAACCGGAATTACTTTTTTTCTGTCTTTTAGTATTGCCTCAACTATTGCCGATATGGCGTTTCCTGGGGCATGGACAGTTGCGCCTTTAAGCTCAATTACCTTTGCTGCCACCTGTCTTGTGTCTTGGACTAGCTGGTCCATCTTTTCATTTGACAGTATGTTTGAAAGCGGTATTCCTGAAACCGTTGAGAATCTGGGAAGTGGAAGCATGCTTTCCCCGTGTTCTCCTATTACCAGTGCCCGTATCGAGTCTCTTGAATGACCCGTTGCCTCGTGGATAAACTGGATAAATCTTGATAGGTCAAGCATGTTTCCCATGCCTATAATTCTACTCCTGTCAAATCCTGATGTCTTGTATGTGATGTGAACTATTGGATCAAGCGGATTTGTAACTGGGACAATAATGGAATCATTTGCATATTTCTTGATGTTTTCAACAACGTCTTTTACTATTCCTGCGTTTATCTTCAAAAGATCCATTCTTGTCATGCCCGGCTTTCTTCCGGAACCTGCAACCACAACTACGACCTTTGAGCCCTTCATGTCGGAATAATCGTTAGAGCCGCGTATGTTTACGTCAATTCCCTGCTCTGATAACATGTGGTTTAGGTCCATCGCCTCGCCCTGCGGCAGGCCCTTTACGACATCAAGCAGCAAGATCTCATCGTCCAGTTTTTTTAGGGCGGAAAACAGTGCTGCGTCTCCGCCTACTTTGCCAGAACCGATAATTGTAATCATATTGTGCGACTTTTACGCTCAATAATTAAATCTATTGTAAAAAAAACTTTTGTCTATCTTGGGATTTGGTTTTGAAAAATTCTATCACTCATTTAGATGACCCTGTAATTCTGTCCGGACATGAAACAATCCATGGGTGCCTACGAGAATTTATATGCATTTTTGCAGCTTGATCTCTCATGGTTTTGGTAATAGATCCTCAAATAGCTGGAATCTCTGGGGACATGATGCTGTCCTCACTTGTCCATTTGGGCGCCAACAAATCTAAAGTCATCAGTGGTGTGAGCGCAGCACAAAACTTTCTACATGGATCCAAAATCAAAAAAATCGACTTTAAAAAAGTAAACAAGCACGGAATCTTGGCTACATCCCTCGTTCTTCAACTGGATGAGCATCATCACGAGAGAAGGGGGATGGAAATTCAGAACTGCATCAAAAAAACCGCCGACAAAATTGGATTATCAGAATCGGCAAAAACATTTGCGACAAATAGCATAGATACCCTGATCAAAGCAGAGTCAAAAATTCACGGGGTGCCGGTTGACTCGGTCCACTTTCATGAAGCATCCAGCATTGATACCGTAATTGACATTGTTGGAACCGCAATCGCCCTTGACGACCTGCGTTGTTTTGATCACGAGATAATCACCACGCCGGTGTCCGTAGGTAGCGGAACCGTTACGTTTTCGCACGGAACAGTAACAAACCCAGCTGCTGCAATCTTGGAAATATTTGGCAAATCAAAAATCATGATATCTGGCAGTCCCGTAAAAGAAGAACTGACCACGCCAACTGGCGCAAGCATTCTGGCAAACCTGGCAGACAGGTGTTCTGAATTCTATCCTATGATGAAGGTCAAGTCAGTTGGATATGGCGCAGGACAAAAAAACTTTGAGGGATTCTCAAATGTGCTAAAAATCATTCACGGCGAAGCGGCTAAAAACGTCTCCCTTGACTCTGTTACAATCCTGGAGACAAACGTGGACGATGTCTCAGGCGAGGTCTTGGCCCACGTAATAGACAAGATGATGGCAAATGGCGCAAAAGACGTGTCTGTCATTCAGACCATCACAAAGAAGGGAAGGCCGAGCCATATGATATCTGTAATCTGCGACTCTGATTCCGTTAGCCAGCTACTAAATCTGCTAGTGTCTGAAACGGGAACGCTTGGGGTGCGAATAAGAACATCCGATAGGTTTCTGGTTCCAAGGCAAATAATAACAATGAAGGTGAGAATAAACAACAAAGTCTTTGCGCTAAGGTGCAAGGTGGCAAATACAAACTCCGATCACAGACAATTCAAGGTGGAATATGACGACATCAAGTCCATATCCGAAAAACTCTCGCTCTCATTTAAGCAGACCGAAGAATTAATCAAAGCAGAAGTAAAAAAACAACTAACATGAAAAAGCTGGAACAATTATCGCACTGGTTCTCCGACAAAAAAAGCGTCATGGTGGCGCTGTCTGGCGGGGTGGATAGCGCACTTGTCGCGTACTCTGCATACAAGACATTGGGCGACTCTGCCCTTGCGGTTACTGCCGACTACAAAACCCTGGCGCAGGAGGAGCTGGACTCGGCAAAAAAGATCTGCCAGGAAATAGGAATAAGACACCTTGTGATATCATACAGCGAGCTTCAAAACGAGGACTTTGTCAGAAACGACAAAAACCGGTGCTTTTACTGCCGTTCTGAGCTTTCGGAGCATCTCATAGGCGTGGCAAAAAAAGAAGGCATCGCGTGCATCGTAGACGGCACAAACGTCGATGACTTGGGAGACTATAGGCCAGGAATTACCGCCCTGCGGAACAACGGAATCCAAAGTCCATTGGTGGAAGTGAAATTCTCAAAACAAGAAATACGTCAAGCTGCAAAAACACTTGGGCTGTCCGTATACGAGAGACCTTCAAACTCTTGCCTTGCGTCCCGCATTCCTTGGGGCCAGCGGGTCACGGCAGAAAGGCTGGCCAGAATCGAAATCGGCGAGATGTTTGTCAAGCAAGCAATTGGTGCAAATCAGGTCCGTGTCCGTGATATTGACGGCGTGGCAAAAATCGAGATTGGTGCGGACGAGATGCATCTGTTGAAAAACCCGAAATTTGACGAACTTTTTGCCAAACTAAAATCAATCGGGTTTGCATCCGCAATGTTTGATTCCGAAGGATACCGACCTGGAAAAATTAACGTGATTGTGGATTGATATATCTAGACAACGCCGCATCGACTCAGGTCCACGAGCAAGTGCTCTTGGAAATGTTGCCGTACCTTAAAGAGCAGTATGGCAACCCATCATCAATCCACAGATATGGAAGACTTGCATCAAAGGCAATTGAGACTGCAAGAAAAAGAATCGCTGAACTGATAAACGCAAATCAAAATGAAATACTCCTGACTTCTGGCGGAACAGAGTCAAACAACACTGCCCTGTTTGGCGTGATGCGCCAAAACAAAGCAGGCACACTCATAACGTCTCACATTGAGCATGATGCCATACTGGAGCCGTGCAAACAGCTTGAGAAGGAGGGGTTTGACGTGATTTATCTTCCAGTGAACAGTAGCGGAACTGTTGACATTGAAAAACTAAAAAGCTCAATCACAAAAGAAACCTCCCTTGTCAGCATAATGTTTGCAAATAACGAGGTTGGTACAATTCAGCCTATAAAGGAAATTGCGCATATTTGCAAACAGCACAACGTCCTGTTTCACACCGACGCAATTCAGGCAGTTGGAAAAATCCCAATCGATGTCAAGGAGATTGGAGTTGATCTGCTTTCGATCTCATCTCACAAGATAAACGGCCCAAAAGGGATAGGGGCGCTTTACATAAAAAATGGAACGAATCTTTCCCCC
>DATIGB010000195.1:0-4068 GCA_035454985.1 Candidatus Nitrosotenuis sp. | reverse complement strand
AAATGAAAAAAGATACTCCTCCTATAGATAAAAATGGCTTTTCAGAGAGGTTTTTTGAAGAGCTCACCAAAGAATATGACAAGGTGGATACCTTTGCAAACAAGCAAAAAGAACTAAAGCACAAACACACCCACTCCACATTACGATGAGAAGGCTTAATCACTAAATGCGCCAATCCAAAATCTTGCCTATTCTCGCAGTATTCTTATTCCCAACCGTTTTGTTACCTGGCGCCGCGGCGGCCTCATTAAAGCAAACCATGGAAGGCGGCGTTGATGTGACAATGACTAGCCCTGACTCTGTTATAATCGGGCGGGGCTTTGCAGTTTCTGTACTTATTCAAAATAATGGCTGGGAGGATAAGCAAGATATTAGATTCGTTGTTACAAGTCCTGATGGCTCTGTTCTTATAAAAAATGGAACCTTGACAATCAATCGATTTTCCACTGGAAGCTCTTATGGCGGCACAATTGATCTTGTAGCTGCAAACGACACTCAACTAGGAATGCACTATCTCAACATACTGTACTCTCAGGTTTTGCTTAGCCACAACGAAACCCCGCAGCCTTTGACACAAAAAAACATAGCAATACCTATTGAGATCAAGGGATTGCCGGAAGTGCATCTTAACACTGTGACCCCAGAATCCATTTTTCCTAACGCGGAATTTCCTTTTGATGTTGAGATAGTTTCAAAGGACATTGACCTGCAGGACGTTGTAATTGAGATAAAGCCGCCGCAAGACATCTCTTTTCGTGGCCAAACCGTACACACGTTTTCAACAGTCACAAAAAATACCCCGCTGTCAGTTAGATCCCAAATAGTGACAAATTCCACCGAAGTCACATTAGAACACAAGCTGCCATTTGAGGTGTCAGTCAAGTATACTGATGATTCTGGGACCGAAAGAAACCTATCAAAAACCGTCTCCATGCTGCTAAGGCCACGCACATTCATGGAATTCACAACCGACGGAGGCGTATGGATTGGAAGCTTTTTTTTGGCCCCATATGTTAGCCTTGGAACGCTGATTGGTATTCCTGGCGGCGCACTGTTCTCCCTTTTAATACGTAAGATACAAAAGAAGCGTAGCAAAAAACGTAAAAAATGATCTTGTATGAAAATAGAGTTTGACATAAAAAAATACATTGACGAAATACGAAAATCCGACGGCTATTTTCACACGTTTATCAACAAGCAAAACATTGCAGCAGGCGTTCTGGTGCTTGAGCCTGGCGAAGAAGATACTCAGGAACCACATGACTCCGACGAGTTATACTATGTAATTTACGGCGACGGGTTTTTGAAAATAAACAACAAAGACTATGAAATATCCGAGTCAAAGGCATACTATGTTCAAAAGAACATTCCTCACAAGTTTTTTGGCAACACAAAGGAACTGGTCGTCTTGTATTTTTTCAGCGGCCCTGACTCTTGACTGTGGTCTTTCTTCCGGATATCCTGATCTTGCCTTCTGCAAATAACTTGACTGCCTGGGGGTAAATTGTGTGCTCTTTTGCAAGAATTCTCTTTGAAAGTGTTTCTTCAGTGTCGTCTTCTTTTACCCTTACTACTGCCTGCAAAATTATTGGCCCGGTGTCGACTCCGTCGTCCACAAAGTGAACCGTGCACCCTGAATATTTTGCACCGTACTCCAGTGCCTGTCTTTGTGCGTGCAGGCCTGGAAAGGAAGGCAAAATCGCAGGATGGATGTTGAGCATGCGATTTTTGTACCTTCGTATGAATTCCGGGCTGATGATTCTCATGAACCCCGCAAGGCAAACAAGGCCGTTTTTTTCTGTGACTCCGTGCTTTGAGAGAATCTGGATTATTTTTTTATCATAATCCCACCTGTCTCCGATGAACCCTCTGCTTTCGACAACCTCTGTTTTGACTCCCATGCTTTGCGCTATTTTGAGTCCGACGGCATCTGGATTGTTTGATATGACCACTGCTGGATTTATCTGAATCTTCTGCTTTTTGATTGCCTTGAGTATGGATTCCATGTTGCTGCCCCGACCAGAAATGAGTATCCCTAAGTTAAGCAAGTCTGAGTGTTTTCCAATGTCAAACAATATTATTGTTTTAGGTAACGTCTACGCTTTTGGCAGTTTTATGGTAAAAACGGTTCCCTTTCCCACAATGCTGGTGCAGCTTATTGTGCCGCCGTGGCTTTCTATTACTGCCTTACAACTTGCAAGTCCAAGCCCAGTTCCGCTCTGTTTTGTGGTAAAGAGGGGCTCAAAAATATGCTGCAGATCCTCTTTCTTTATGCCATGACCGTCATCAATAACCTCGATTACCACATCGTTATCAGAGTCAAAAAGCTGAATTGATATCTTGCCTTTGCCGTCAATGGCCTGAATTGCATTTAATACCAAATTGGCAAATACCGTCTGCATCTGTTTTAGGTCTACAAATATTTTGGCGTCTTGGGAAGGCAAAGTTATCAGAATTTCCTTTGGCACATCCATGTCTTCAACAACCGTTTTTAATAACTCGCACACCGAAATCTCGCCCCGTATCAAATACCCAGTTCTAACAAAGTCCAACACATCGTTAATTTGCTGCTGCATTCTTGTAACTGCTCTGTCAATTCTGTCGTAATTCTCCTCCGTCTTTGCGTCTAGCTTTGGATCTCTTAGCCTTAGGATTTCCAGGGTGTTTTTTATTATCGCCAAAGGGTTCTGCAAATCATGCGCTAATCTTGACGATAGTTCTCCAATGGTATACAACTTGTTTTTTCGTATTACGTGCATCTCGTCACTAAACGCTCGTTTTTCTATCCTTGGAGAACCTCTTGCCTCCTCCTGCGCATTCTTTATCAGCCTTGCCGCCTCCTCCTGCGCATTCTTTATCAGCCTTGCAGCATCATCTGGCGCGCTCATTTTCTAACCTGCCGATGTGATCCACCATGTGTGCACATAATTTGTTGCCATTTTCATACAATATCTGACTTAGTTTGTTTTCTGCAAACAATATGTGCACAATCAAAAGCATAGCGACGACAATTGCTAGCATAGGTAAAACAATCTAGCTTTTATATGTATAATGACTGCTGGTATAGCAATGGAGGCCACCGATACTCAAATAAAGAAAGCCCTTGTCGCCTTTGCAATCGAAAAGGCGTTAATCGACATGGGGGAACCTATATTTGAAAAGGTTGTAAAGACACTCAAGGACGACTATAACTGCTACGTTCCAGACTGTTACGATCATCCTGAATATCTAAAAAGAATACTGTCTGATCTGTATGGAAATGCACACGTTACAATAATCCACTCAATAAAAGACAGCTTACGAGACTTCTCCACACAGGAATCAATCAACAAATTCATTTCTGTTTTAGAATAAAAAATGCAAACTGGTCTTGACATCGCTACAACAAAAAAATATCTCATTCTAGCATTAGTTGCCTGTGCATCAATAGACCTAGTCTCTAATTTCGTCGGCAATGACGTTGCAACGTTTGTAGGAAATGCGATGTATGTTCCAATATCTGGGGCTTTTTTGATAGTGTCTGTGTTGATCATAGCTAGATTTGGCATATCTGGAAATGTAGGTCTTGCGTGGATTTTGTTTGGAGGGTACGCGGTATCCTCATTCGTTGCAGAGATGTTGTGGATTGTTCAGGAGATGTATCTTAAAACCGATCCGTTCCCGTCGTCTGCAGACATATTCTATCTTCTGGGGTACCCGTTTTTACTAATGTTTTTTATCGCATACTTGCAACCGATGCGAAGGGCAATCACAAAAAAAATGTTTACAGCCGCATCTTTGCTTGCAGTAGGAATTTTAATTCCAAGCGTGTATTTTACCATGGAGCAAGGCAATAGTACTGATTTACTACAACACGTGCTGTCGCTAATTTATCCGGTCTTTGACGCAGTGGTGCTAATTCCAGCCCTACTTGGAGTCGCACTGTTCTTCAAAGGACAAGTAAATTTCACGTGGACCCTCATGTGCCTAGGCACAATTTCGCTTTTTGTCGCTGACACTGCTTTTCTGTTTGGACAAAACGATGACTCATACTACACTGGAAACCCAATGGAAATCTTGTTTTACTGG
>DATIGB010000194.1:0-2618 GCA_035454985.1 Candidatus Nitrosotenuis sp. | reverse complement strand
CAAGAATATTACTGACGGAATCTGAATTATGTCGTCTAATCATTTTTAGAATAATAAAAATTCAAACAAAAATAATTTCATCCCACCCTGTGAAAATTATATAAACTTCTATTCCAAGTATGTCGTGTGCCCGGAAAAGGTTATTCTACAATCGGATTAAAGCCCGATCTTCTGACAAGACTGCATAACATCACCAATACGTATTATCCAGGAATGTTCCTTCCCAGCACCCTGATAATCATGATGAACGAAGTTAAACGTGGCTATTATAACGTAAATCTTCATAATATCCGACTTGACTCGTCTGGACGCTACAATTCTATTACTATTCGGCTAGACGTGGCTGATTGGTTAAAAGAAAATTATAAGGAACTGAAGGAAAAGTATGAACAAAAGTATCACGTCAAGTGTTTTACCACATTCACGAGCTATTTTCTGGCAAATTTGTTTGAATCAAAACTTGACGCTCAAAACCACGTGATTAGGCTAAAGGAATCTGATTTTGACTGGCTTCAAGAAGAGTACACAAAACTGAAAGCCAATGGCAAACTGAAAGACCCAATGCCCACGTTTGAAAAATTTGCTGACGTATGCATTAACGAGTTGTTTAACAAAATCAAAACGGCAAAGGAAATTCTGACGCTGACAAATTTTTCCAGCACTTTGGACTTTAAGAATACCAAAAAAAATTAAAGTGGAGTCTTTGTATCTAGCAGTCTGGCGTTAGTGACCTGACCGTCTTTTTCCTGTATCTCAAGATCCACAGTGTACTTTAGATTGTCTAGCATGAAATTAACCTGAACATCCCATGCCTCCCTTGCTCCTTTTTCAGGAATTTGAAACGTTTCGTTTACTCGGAAATCGCTTACATTTCCATACAGGGCAGAAATTACTCTTTTAGATTCTCTTTCGATATCTTCTTTTGAGCTGACTTTCGGCATGTCATTGTAGTGCACTCAACAGGTATAAAAATTTTGTAAAAATTATTTCTGTCATAAACTGATTTTGATTTTGCTGAATTTTTGTAATTGGATTTCTGTACCAGTGATGTTTCTTGTCTAAAAAGAAATTTGATGCGGATACAGGAGTTGAACAGTAAATTACACATACTTGTTTATGATTTGTTTACATGTTCGATGTTAATTTTGTCAAATTAGCAAATAAAATACGTAGTTTACTTGGAATGTTTAATTATTCCACTATGATAGTATGGTCGAACTAAAATGGGAATGGAATTTTATGGTGATGATTACAACGGGGCTGATGTTGCACCTTTTGTTGGCATCAATACGTTCCTGCATTTACCTTGGGTGAGATCGCATCAGGAGTTAATTGCTGCAAAGCCAGACGTTGCCATTATAGGAGAGCCTTTTGATTTTGGAACCACGATTCGTCCGGGTGCGCGTTACGGACCGCGCGCAATTCGCGCTGCGTCTACTATCCCATCACCTCCATATGAGAGATTTAACATCGAAACTGGGGCGGATCCATTTGGAACTTTTAGAACTGTTGATTATGGCGATGTACAAGTTTCGCCTGGCGACGTAATAGAATCACACAAAAGAATGACAAAAAAAGTCAAGGAGGTCCTTGACGCCGAAGGAATCCCTGTCATGTTGGGCGGGGATCACTCAATCACGTTTGCCAATGTTCGCGCATTTGCTAAAAAATACAAAAACATTGGCATGATTCACTTTGACACTCACGCTGACTGTGCACCGCAAGGCCTTACAGGTTACAAGTATGACCATGGAGCACACATCAGAAGAATAATGGAAATGGGCTGCCTGAAAGGAAAGAACTACACCCTGGTAGGGCCAAGGGGATATTGGCCAGGGCGTGACCTCTACAAATGGATGGCAGACCAAGACTTTCAATGGTTCACAATGCTGGATGTTGAAGAGCTGGGAATTGACATGATTGCCAAGGAAATAGCAGATAGGGCCAACGATGGAACCGACGCAGTTTACCTTAGCTGGGATATAGATTCTTTCGATCCGTCTTATGCGCCGGGTACAGGCGAACCCGAACCAAACGGTCTTACCTCAAGAGAAGGAATGAGGATGGTAAGGCTGTTATCAAAGTCCTTCGATCCTGACAGATTTGCAATGGATCTCGTCGAAGTGGCTCCTGCCTACGACGTCAGTGATAGCAGTTCATACAACGGAGGTATCACCTCTGGGCTTGGACAAAGACTTATCATAGAATTATTGGCTGGCTTGTCACTTACAAAGAGAGGGCTACAAGATGGCGATCCTGTACGACCGCACAACTACCGTGGAACTGGGAACACATATCATTTTAGTGACGGCCCACGCGCACAAATTCCAAAGAGAGATTGATCCACATCAAGGTAACAGTAAAAGGAGAACCGGATGTTTCTCCTTTTGCGCTGATTTATCAATATTCAACAAAAGCAGATGAGCAAGTCTTCAATAACTCGACAGCCATGATACAAGACAGACTGGATAGAAATCTCAAGATCAATATCAACGAGGCCCTTTCGATATATTCGGCGTTTATCGTTTCTGAACTCCGTGGCGGCAGCTCAATTGAACAAATTCAAGAGAACGCACCACGCCTCTTACGTCCAGAGCAGGTAATGATTGGGGTTCCCG
>DATIGB010000193.1:0-3342 GCA_035454985.1 Candidatus Nitrosotenuis sp. | reverse complement strand
GTGCGACCACTGGAACACGGCGCCAGACATCATGTGCCTTGCAAAGGGAATTGCAGGCGGCGTGCCAATGAGTGCGACTTTGGTCAGGCCGGACATACTGGCTGCAATGAGCAAAGGCGAGCACTCGTCCACGTTTGGCGGAAATCCGCTGTCCTGCGCTGCGGGAATCGCCACACTAAAGGCGCTCACAGACGACGGACTGGTAGACAATGCCGCCAGGGTCGGCAAGATATTTCGTGACGGCCTGGAAAAACTAAAGGACAAACACAGCATAATTCGTGAAATTCGAGGAATGGGCTTGATGATAGGAATAGAGATGAAGTTTGAGGTAAAGGACATACTGATGGACGGAATTTCGGAGGGAGTGCTGCTGCTATATTCTGGCAGAAACATAATCAGGCTTCTTCCGCCCCTTGTGCTCTCAGAGCAGGACATCACAAAAGTATTAGAAGTACTAGACAGACTAATGGTAAGAGAGGCGGAGAGGAGAAAAAACGTACAAGGATAAAACTGACGACGAAATACTAAAGATCTTAAAAGACGACTCTAGGGAGTCGTTTGTAGACATTGGAAAAAAGCTCAAGCTCTCAGAGTCTGCAGTGCGGCGCAGAGTAAAGAACCTCACCGACAGCAAGGTAATCAAAAAGTTCACAGTCGAGATTGGGGAGCAGAACTCTACAAAGGCAATCGTGCTAATATCAGTAGAGTCGTCAATGGACACCTCCAAGGTCTCTGCAAGGCTCACAAGTCTTGAAGGGGTAAAGACAGTGTACGAGATCACAGGGCAGTACGACATTGCGGTAATAATTTCTGCGCCAAACATAACAGAGATCAACGGCTCAATCGATGCCCTAAGGAAAATCCCTGGCGTCTCAGACACCAACACCGTAATCATCCTGCGCGAAGTCACATAGACGAATTTCGAAACAAAACATTTGTTTTTTGCCTAAAATCACACCGGCTTTCTCTGATTTAAGCCGTTTTTAGTACGATTATATTTATAACTAGCATTCAGTTAACCCGATTCTGCAATGAATGATCCGAATTACTATGCACACCTGTATAACGAGTACGATAAAAAGCCAAGGAAGATTCACGTCCTTGACAGCACACTCAGAGAAGGGGAGCAGCACCCCGGTGTCACGTTTACCAACAAACAAAGAATACAGATTGCGTGGATGCTGGATTATTTTGGGGTGGACCAGATTGAGATTTCGCCAGTCGTATCAGAGGATCACCTTGTTGCGACAAAGACAATCATCAAACAAGGGCTGAAGGCTGACATCGTAGCACACGTCAGGGCCCTCAAGTCAGACGTAGATATTGCGCTAAAGTGCGACCCAAAATGGACCGCCACATATCTTGGAGTTTCAGACATTCACATGAAGGACAAGCTTCGAATTACCCGAGAGGAGGCGATGAGGCGCGCAGTCGAGACGGTAGAATATGCAAAGTCGCACGGATTGAAAATGAGATTCACAGTAGAGGACGGCAGCAGGGCCGACCCAGAGTTTTTGCTAAAGATTTGCAAGGCAATTGAGGAGGCAGGTGTAGACAGGATTAGTCTTCCCGATACGGTTGGCGTAATGAGGCCAAAAGGCATGTTCAATTTTGTAAAAATGGTAAAGGAGAAGATCAGGGTTCCGCTTGATGTCCACTGCCATAACGACATGGGTCTTGCAGTGGCAAACGCGTTTGCAGGAGTCGATGCCGGCGCAGACCAGATACACACTACAATTGACGGGATTGGCGAGCGAACTGGAATCCCATCACTTGCGGAGGTCGGAGTCGCCATGACGTACCTGTACAGATCGCCAAACGACTTTAGGCTGGACATGCTAAGTGATCTTTCAAAATTGATTGCAGATTACACCGGAATTCACCCATATGATTCAAAGCCGCTTGTGGGCACATCGGCATACAAGCACAAGGCAGGAACCCACCTGGCGGCAATTCTTAGAAACCCGGCTGCATACGAGCCCATTCCGCCCCGAGTGGTAGGAAACAGAAGGAGAATAGTGTTTGGCGAGCTGGCAGGAAAGACAGGCTCTGCCTACCTCATGTCGCTGCTGGGCCTGGAAATGAATGACGAGCAGGCAAAGGCTGTTGCTGCAGGCCTTAAAAACCTCAGGATGGGCGACCTCTTGGAGATACCCCTTGACAGCAAGCTTGAAAGAAAGATAATTAATGACTCTAAAAGCATTAAGGAGTAGACATGGCAAAATGTACTGAATGCGATTCCGATATTTCAGTTCCAAGTGATGCCCTAGAAGGCGAGCTCGTCACTTGCCCCGATTGCGGTGCAAGTTTTGAGATAACCAAATCTTCAAGTGGATTTGGGCTAAAGCCAGCCCAAAGCGTTGGAGAGGATTGGGGGCAGTGAGCCCCGGAATAACGGTCCTTTACGATACCATCCGTCTTGAAGAAAAAGCCCTCTCAGAGGCTGCAAAGAAAAAAGGCATCCAAATAGACATGGTAGATTGTAAAAACCTTGTTTTGGAACTTGACCAGAAGACGCAGTTTGGGACAGTCCTGCAGAGATGCGTCAGCTATTATAGAAACTTGCATGCAACTGCGGCACTTGAGGGAATGGGTGCAAACGTGATAAACCCGCTGCACACAGGAATCTATGCAGGAAACAAGCTGTTCACGCACATGATTTTGCAAAGACAGGGAATTCCAACGCCGTTTGCAGCTGTCGCGTTCTCAAAAGATGCGGCACTTGGGGCGCTGGACAAACTCGGGTATCCAAGGGTAATCAAGCCGACAGTCGGAAGCTGGGGCAGAATGGTTTCAAAGCTAAACAACAAGGAATCTGCAGAGGGCATAATAGAGGAGCGTGAAAAAATGTATCCCATATACCAGATTCATTATTTGGAAGAATTCGTAGAGAGGCCGCCGCGCGACATACGGGCAATAGTGATTGGCGACAAGGTTGCGGGCGCAATTTACAGAAATTCATCTGAGGGAAACTGGAAGACAAACACCCATCTTGGCGGAACAGCCGAGGTTTGCAAGGTAACAGGCGAGCTGGAAGACATTTGCATCAAGGCAACAAGGGCAGTAAAGGGACAGATAGTCGGAGTCGACCTGATGGAGAGCAATGAGAAGGGACTGGTGGTCCATGAGATCAACAACACCACCGAGTACAGAAACGTCGCGCGTGTTACAGGCACAGACATCGCAGGGCTGATTCTAGAGTACGCAGCAAATGCAGGAAAATAAGAAATGGATTCTTCGTTTACCATCACACCCAGATTTTCAATTAAGCTGTTAGAGAAGGCACTTAGGCTTTACACGCCATCGCTTTCAGAAAGACCAATGGCGGAGTTTCTTGCAGAC
>DATIGB010000192.1:0-5582 GCA_035454985.1 Candidatus Nitrosotenuis sp. | reverse complement strand
CGCAGCTACAATGGTAAAGGCAGGAGTGTTCCTGGTAGCAAGGCTCGGACCTCTGTTCTTTGCGCTGGCAGCAGCCGGCTTTGCACTGGACCAGTTCTTTACCGTCATAGCGTGGGTGGGCGCCATAACTGCGCTGCTCCTGGCAACACAGGGAATGGTAAACTCGGAAATCAAAAAAGTGCTCGCGTACTCCACCGGCTCCCAAATCGGCTACATGATGATGGCACTTGGAATAGCTGGTCTGTCAAGACAGTTTGTTGACGGGTACACCGCGGGATTCTTCCATCTTATTTCACACGCAATGTTCAAGGCTTCGCTGTTCATGGCGGCAGGCTCGCTACTCCATACTGTGGGCTCTAGGTTCATGACTGACATGGGAGGCCTGCGCAAGCACATGAAAAAGACATACGCGTTCATGTGGGCAGCAGGACTTGGCCTGATGGGCGCACCGTTCATCACGACCGGATTTTGGAGCAAGGACGCAATATTTGCAGCAGTATACGAGTCGGGAAGCCAGTGGGCAATCCCGTTGTTTGCAATAGCAGTGCTGACTGCGGTAATCACGGCATTTTACACTGTTCGAATGATCGGCATGGTGTTCTTTGGCGACAAGAGCAAGCACCTTGAACACATGGAAAAGGAAGGGCACCACGTCCATGAGGCGCCAATGTCAATGTGGGTGCCATACGGAATCCTGGCCGCGCTGACAATTGGAATCGGCGTGATGGGATTGACAGCAGAGCACGGCATACACGAGCTCTTCACGGAATACCTTGCAAACACGTTCCACATCGAATCCGCACACGCGGCATCTGAGGGAATGTCGATTCCGTTCCTTGAGGGAATAAACCCAGTCGCACTCGGCGCATCGCTTGCGGCGTTTGCAATAGGCGGGGGCCTTGGCTACATCTTCTATATCGGACGGTTTGTCGATCCGGTGAAATTTGTAAACTCTAACATTTTCTTCTACTCACTTCACAAGGTCATGCTGAACAGGTGGTACCTCAACGCGATGATCTACTGGTGCTTTGTCGTTGCCCCGCTCTGGATAGCAAGGGGCGTGTGGCGATACTTTGAAAAGACGGCAATTGACACAGGCATGAACGCAGGCGTAGAGCGCGCAGTCGGCTGGAGCGCCAAGGTGGTACAAAAGACGCAGACAGGTGTTGCGCAGTCATATCTTTACGTATTTGGAGCTGGAATACTTTTCGTAGTCCTGTTTTTGTTCATTTAGGAGAAATGGCATGATCGAAATAACTTCTCCACCAGTAATCCTAATTGCGATACTTGGCACAATCGGAATGCTGCTCCCAATAATCAGCATGATGAGAAAAGAAAAAGGCTCGCCTTCACTGTATGCGGCAATCGCGTTTGGAGCGCTGATTGCGTCAATCGGATACATCGCATATGAGGTGGTCACAAACCAGATTCCGCACGCAGCGCTGTTCTCAGGCGACGTGCTTTCAAACGACTCGTTTAGCGGACTGTTTGCAATCGCGATGCTGATTGTATCAATCATGACTACCGTCGGCTCGTTCAACTTTATGCGAAACCAGCCGCACACTGCAGTCTACTATTCCCTGATACTGCTTGCAACAATAGGAATGGTGCTTGTCGCATATTCTACTGATCTTGTAATGCTGTTTGTCGCATGGGAGCTGATGAGCATCCCGACATACGTCCTTGCAGGGTTTATGAAAAAGAACCCGAGCTCAAACGAGGCGGCACTCAAGTACTTTTTGTTTGGAGCCCTCTCGTCTGCCATCATAGTTTATGGAATTTCCCTTGTCTATGGAATAACCGGCTCTACAAACATTGGAGAGGTGGTGACCGGCCTTGCGCACGTGGACCCGCAGATGATGCCGCTTGCAATACTGGCAGTGGCCATGTTCATTGCGGGATTTGGGTTCAAAATGGGACTCGTTCCGTTCCACATGTGGCTTCCTGACACCTATGAGGGCGCCCCGCCAACCATCACCGCGCTGCTTGCGGCAGGAACCAAAAAGGCAGGATTTGCGGCCGCACTACGGGTGATAATAATGGGAACAATCGCGCTGAACCTGGACTGGTCGTTTGCACTGGGAGTGATTGCCGTCATGACAATGACTGTAGGTAACATTGCGGCAATCATGCAAAAAAACATCTCAAGGATGCTTGCATATTCCAGCATTGGCCACGCAGGATACATCCTAATCGGCCTTGCAGTTGCGCCGTTTACAGTCCTTGGAATCCAAGGCTCGCTGTTTCACATTTTGAACCATGCCGTGATGAAGGGTGCAGCATTCATCGCAATTGCGGGAATAGTGACCACCCTTGGCATAACAAATATCGATAAACTAAAGGGGCTTGGCAGAAAGATGCCCATCATATCTGTGGGGCTGGTAGTCTCACTCCTTGCGCTGGCAGGCGTTCCTCCGACTGCCGGGTTCTGGAGCAAGCTGCTCTTGTTCGGCTCGGCGCTGGATTCTGGAGTGCCGTCCTGGGCGCCGTGGCTTGCAATAGCAGGTGTGCTAAACAGCGCCCTCTCACTGGCCTACTACGGCTGGATAATTCGCAAGATGTACTTTGAGGGAGAGACGGAAAAACGGGTCGTAGAGCCAAAATCAATAATTGCAGTAATGGTGTTCTCTACAATCTTTCTAATCGGAATAGGCGTGTACCCGGATCCAATAATTGACTTTACAAAGAACGCCGTGCCGGCGCTTGGCGCTATGATTACACCTTCAGGGTAGTCAGCTTTAGCAGATATTCCAAATGCGACTTTGCATTGCTCTCTGAAATCTTTCGCAGACTGGTAGTTGCCTTTCCGGCATAATCCTTTAGCAGTTTCTCCATGTGGTTAAAGACATCGCGGGGATCCGAGCTCTTTTTGACAAGCAAATTGAACAGCTTGTCCTCGTTCTTCCAGTCTATCAGATCATCCCTTATTTGGTAGGCAATGCCGATGTTTTTTCCGTATTCTGCGAGTGCCATTATCTGTTCTTCGTCGCCGCCGCCGATTATTGCGCCAAGCCTGGCGGCAGTCTCAAATGCGGTGGCAGTCTTGTATTCCATGACCTTGAGATAGTCGTCAAACGTCAGGTCCTGGCTTGTCTCAAGCCTTGTCTCGATTACTTCGCCTTCGCTCATTAGCATCGCGGTGTTTGCCAGGTCTTTTGTCACTCGCGGGTCGTTTAGTCTTGATGAAATGTTTAGTATCAGTCCCAAAACAAAATCGCCAGTCAGAATGCTCGTATTGTACCCGTATTTGATGTGGAAGGGATCCTTGTATCTTCTTGAGGTCTCGTTGTCAATGATGTCGTCGTGTATGACAGACTCGGTGTGCAAAAACTCGACTGCGCACCCGGCAGTGTATGCCCGCTCGTCTATCTTTCCAACGCATTCGGCCGAAAGAAGCAGAATCAGCGGCCTTATTCTCTTGCCGCCGTCGATTGCGTATTTTAGGGGCTGCATGAACTCTGACTGCGAATACAGCGCAAGCTCCGACTCGAGCGCATGATCAATTCTTGTAATATACTCCTTATACGTCTCAAATAGTGGATTTATTTTCAGATTTTTTCGATCCAAAAAACTACTCAAGTTTTCCTCTTCCCCAAGAGTATTAATAGTTTGTAGGTGCTCCCGCCGGGATTTCCATCATGAAGAATTTGGACCCGGGATCTCCGCCTTGAAAGGGCGACATGCTTGACCGGACTACACCACAGGAGCCCGTTTGCATCGACGTATCGAGTCCTTAAAATCGTTTTGAACATGAAAGATTTTTTTATCGGCAGAACGTCACACTGTCATGAACCCACTTTCAAAAAGAATTGACGATATCATAGAAGAAAAAAGCTTACTAAAACACCCATTCTACAAAATGTGGAGCGACGGCAAGCTCTCAGTTGACTCGCTTGCAGGCTACTCAAAAGAATACTTTCAGATGGTAAAGGCAGTCCCGTCCTTTGTTGAAGCAGTTGCGTCCTTTGCCCCTGAATCGCTAATTCCTGAAATCAAAGAAAACCAGGCAGAGGAGGCAGAGCACATAAAGCCCTGGATAAACTTTGCAGTTTCCCTGGGAGTTGATCACACCGAAATAACCGCCTATGCGGGCCTGGAGAAAACAAACAGCGCAGTATCTGAGCTCTCGAGTCTGATCACAAATCTGGAAAGCGGGGCAGTGGCAATGTACGCGTTTGAAAAAGAGATCCCAAGGATAAGCCTCACAAAACTGGAAGGACTGGACAGGTTCTACAACATCACATCAGATGATGCAACAGAGTACTTTAGACTGCACATGGAGGCAGACATACGACACGCTGCAACATGGAGGAACATCATCGACTCTATACCGCAAGAAAGGCACGACGCTCTGATCAAGGTGGCAGAAAAATCACTCGATGCACAAAATCATCTGCTTGACAGCTGTTACGAAAGCTACTGTCAATCTCTATAACTTTTATACGCAAAAGAAATCTGCTTTTTGGGGCCCATAACTCAGCTTGGTAGAGTAACCGGCTCATAACCGGTGAGCCAAGGGATCGAAGCCCTTTGGGCCCATAAAATTTTCTTGGTTAGATTGGCTAACATCTTTTTATACAAATTTTGTATATGTGGCACGTGAACACCAAACATGATCTGAGAAGACCCAACTGCACAAAGGCAGACCCTCAAAAATTCGTCAATCACTCAAATGGGACCGTATTTTATTTGTGTAAAAATTGCAATTACTTGGGAACGATTGAGGCCTTCACAACAACTCTTCATGTTTGATAAACGCTTTCACGCGGTTCAATTTTGTGTATTGTTATTTTCTTGTCTGCCCAACATACCTCGTACACGAGCCTCAAATTTCCGATTCTTATCCTGTATATGGAATCATATCCCTTCAGCTTTGCCACGTCATGTGTTCTAACAGGAACCGGATTGGCTTTCAGCGTGACAAATATCTCTTTTAATTTCTCTTTTGTTTTCAAATCGAGCTTGTTGATAGATTTTAAAACGCTTTTCTTTGCATTGATTTCAAACAAATTAATCTAATGCTTTCATCAAAGAGGATTCTTTTACGACTGGCTCCTTCTTTTTAATTGAAGATTTGTCGCTTTGTGTTGGTTCTTCAAGTGGAATTACCTTATCAATCAAATTCTTGTACAATAGTCTTAGCTCCTTGATTTCTTCTCTGATTATCTTGAATTCCTTTGTACTCATCATTCTCATATGGGATACAAAACAGTTTAAAGTCTTCTGCTGATCATAAAAGTCAACAAATAAAGGGTTTAGGAAACCGCCTATGACCTTCTGCCTGTTTTTTAATTTGGTGATATTAGACCCAAGGAACTCTAACCACATCGTCATCACAGTGCGGGCATTTGCCGCCTGAAGATTCAGAAAGTGGTAAGAGCCTATCAACCTGCATCATTTCTTGTACGTTGTGTTTTTTGCAGAAAAACATTATTTCATCTGTTATTGCGTTTACGTCTTGTTGCGGATCATAAAGCCAAGTTTTATGGGTTATAATCACCTGGCTTTTTGGATATGTGATTGATACTTCTACTTTTTCTATATGACTTCGGGTACCATAGCAGCTAATTAGAGCTGTTATT
>DATIGB010000191.1:0-2139 GCA_035454985.1 Candidatus Nitrosotenuis sp. | reverse complement strand
TGACGTGCTGACTAGAACAAACGCGGTTCCAGTTCCAAAAAGTATCCCGCCTACCACATCAAGCGGATAATGGCCTCCGACATAAATCCTTGATATGCAAACAAGGGCTGCCTCTGCAGCAAGTGATACTGCTATTGCGAGCATTTTTCTTGAGCCTCTGAACAAGGACAAGGCAAGGGCTGCTCCTGCAGAAACCAGTACTGCGTGACCCGACGGAAAGGAATACTCTGTGTCAGGTGCAAGCAGAAAATCGGCATTAGGTATTTCCGGCCTCTGTCTTCCAACTGCTTCTTTTGCCACAATGGTAGCCGGCACTAGGATGATCATTGCCAACAGCATCGCAAACGCCGCCTTTCTTCCAGTATGCCCGCCAAAGATGAAAAACAGGATCATCACTAGTGACCAAACCACCTCCCTTCCATATTCGGTCAGTATGATCATGAGGGAATTGAGCGGTGCAAAATGGGAGCCGTTTACTTTGACAAAGAGCCAAGTGTCCATGTCTGTTATTGGGAACTCGTTGCTATGGGCAATTTTTGGCGAAATCAGCACTGCCAGAAGCACAAACATTGCAAGGGTAATTGTTGCAGCCCAAAGATACCTATTCAAAAAACATTACACCTGCCAAAGTCATGGAATTAATTATTTTGATTCAATGTCAGTTAATTTATCTTCGTTTTACGAAAGACTACAAATGGCTATATAGTTTTCATAATAAGTTGATCAAAATAGTTTAGATCTTTGTTGAAAAATTTCTATTTGTCTGCTTAACTTACAACTGCAAAAAGGCTCGCGATGAAAATAAAATTGGCGATGTTTCTTATTTTGCTGGTTTCCGTTTCTATTCCAAGTGTCATGGCATCATCACAGCTGTCTGTCGTGGTGCAAATGAACTCATCTACAATTTATGCCGGGGATGTGCCAATCATAACCGGAAAAGTAATTGACCAGCTACGAAAACCGGTTCCGGACGTCTCAATAAGGGTTGACTATCCGTCCGAGGTCATTAATGCAACAAGCAGTACCGATGGCTCATTTAAGATAATTCCGACAAAGCCCGCAAGTGTGGGCGAATACGGGATAAGCGTCATTGCCACCAAAGACGGCTATGACGTGGGCATGAGCGTAATAGAGTACTCTGTTCTGGAGAAACCTACCGACCTGTCGGCTATCGATGTATTTGGAATCCAAAAAGGCGTTCAGGATGTTGGAACCATGATGGTAAACGGCCTTACTCAGAACCCAATCGCAGAAATATTGGCACAGCAAGTGGATCTGGTACAAAAACAACAGCAGGCACTAGAACAAAAACAAGCCGAAATTCAAAAGGAGAACAATTTGCTTGAAGAGCAGAGAAAACTCGTAAATGACAACCTGCAGCAAGATCTGGCTCAGATGGACAAGGACGCCGAATTCTACAATCCATTTAATGTGTTTGGCAGATTTGTCTCCGATGTCGACAGCTCAGTCCAGAATATTTTTTGGGGCCAGTTTAATCTGACGCAGCAGCAACATGTTGCGGCATACAAGGCAAAGATGGAGGCGTTAGAAAACAAACAAGACTCAAAGGATGCCATGATGATATACAGGGAAAAGGCCGCAGTTTCGAGGGATAAAATAATTCAACTGAACAACGATCTCAACGTGCGTTACTCAAACTCTAGCAGCTACACGCAAAACCTCTTTGACTCACAGGGCAAGCTAAGGAATTAGCATTCAAAAAAACTATTCGAGTTCTATCTTGTGTATGTCGGTGCCGCAACTGATCTGCTTCTTGCGTATCTGTCGACAATGTCTTCTGGGAGCTTTCCGTTAAAGAGGTCCTTGCATAGGCCGCGCAAATAACGCATGATTGCCCAAGTTCCTGCCTTTATCATGCCGTACATGAGCACCTTCATCGGAGGGCCGTACGTCTTGTTTCTCAGGATTATCGGAATTATGTCGTTTATGACGCGCATGTTGTTTTCCCAGCATCTCCAAAAGAGCGTAAACTGCGCCTCGTTTAGGTTTCCAAAGTGCATTGAATTCTTTTCACTAAAGTCCTGGTACAGCAACGGCGCCACCAGTCCCCTGAAGTTGGTTTGTCTGAAATCCTCAATCAAATCTATGGTGTACTGGGTTTCATCGGGGGTCTCGTCC
>DATIGB010000190.1:0-5008 GCA_035454985.1 Candidatus Nitrosotenuis sp. | reverse complement strand
GCCTAAAGTCGTATTTTATTCCAAGGTTGTCCAAGCCGTCAAGCAAGAGGCTGCTCATGTGCATGCCGTACGAGTCATGGCACCCAAACGGATCTGGAATCAGCGAGACTGGCTTTGCGATGTGCTCCCCAAGCCAATCCGGCAGCCCCTCTGGAATTTTTCTTAATCCGTCCAAATCATCTGAATATGCGATGAGATCCGACTTGTACCCCAAGTTTTCAAGTGCGAGCTTTACTCCGTATGCCCGCACGGCGTCCCCCAGGCTGCCGATGTGCGGGATCCCAGATGCGCCAAGGCCGCTCTCGACCCGCAGCAAGCTGGTGTCGCGCCCAAGCTGCTGCTCGCGCTCGATCATCTCGTGTGCAAGCTTGTCAATCCAAGTGCCCCTGCCGATTATCTTCTGGTCGTCTTCTGACATTCTATGACACCAACGATTTTGCCATATATGGACCATCCATTGAGTAGCCAAGTTTTTTGTAGTATTCTCGCGTACCTACCGCACTGATCACAAGAAGTTTTTTTGCGTCAAATTCGTCTCTTGATATTTTTTCCGCCTCGCCCATCAGTTTTTTGCCAAACCCTGAATGCTGAATCTCGCCTTCCTCGCGCTCGCCTATCTTTAATGATTTTCCGTACACGTGGAGCTCGCGGACAATGCATGTTCTGTTGGTGACCTCCTTTCTGTGCGCTCTGTCGCTTGGCCTTCTTAGTCTTAGGAATCCGTAAATTCTGTCGTCTGAGTCATCGTATGACAGGAAAACCTCGCTGCCCCCTGACGACGCATAGTCTTCTCTATGCAATGAAATCTCACTTGAATTGCGGCTGTCCCCGAGCCCTGCCTCCCTGCACCTTATGCACCTGCAAGAAAGGTTTTGCCTTTTTAGATTCTCGTGGACTATCTGTCTGAGGTTGCCTGATTTTGGGCCCGCAATTATCTCCCCGGGCGATATTTCCCTTTGAACCCTCATTATTCTTACCCATCTTGGAATGTTTCTTTTGACCTCGGTCAAAACCTTGATCATGTCGTCGTCAGAATACGGAGTATACCTTCCATCGAGATATTCTTTGTACAGCGGAGTCTTTTGAAGTACGAGCGAGGGGTAGATCTTTAGCATGTCGGGTTTCAGATCCTCGTCTTCAAAGAGTTTTTTAAAATCTGCAATGTCTTCCTGCGGGCTCATGGTTGGAAGGCCCGGCATCATGTGTGCAACAAGTTTGTATCCTGCGTCTTTTGAGATTTGAAACGACTCTGTCACATCTGCATAGGTATGGCCCCTGTTCACTATACGGTATACCCGCTCCTGGAGGCTCTGGACGCCAATCTCTATTCTGGTCACCCCGTACTCTAGCATCATGTCTATGTGCTCTTTTTTGCAATAGTCTGGCTTTGTCTCGATTGTAAATCCGACGCTTCTAATCTCCGCGTTCTCGTTTGCTGTCTTTGCCTGCTCAAGGTCTGCCGAATCGAATCCGTTCAGCGCGTCATAGCAGGATTTTATGAAGTTTCGCTGGTAGTCATTTGGCATAAAGAGGAACGTTCCGCCTACTATGACCAGCTCCATCTTTGTCGGATCGTGCCCGTACGCAACCAGCTTCTCAATTTTTGAGACGATCTGTTTTTTTGGGTCATACTGGTTTTCAATGGCGTTTATGGTGGACGGCTCGTTGCCTGTGTAGCTGTTTGGCGAGTTGGACTCTATGCCGCCGGGGCAGTACGTGCATCTTCCGTGCGGGCAGGCATACGGCTTTGGCATTAGCGCAATTACGGCAACGCCTGAGGCCGTCTTGACTGGCTTTTTCAGCAAAACCCTTGACAGTTTGATATAGTCGCTGCCTGAGACTGTTGCCAAGATCTCGTGATTTCTTGGGATGCGCTCAAGTGCGTATTTTATGCAGATTCTCTTGATTTGCGATTTCACCTGGCTCCTGTCTGGCGTGCTTATCAGGAGCAGGTTTTGCGAAATCTCAGAACATGCCTTGGAAAATGATATGCTTTGCTGCAATGGTTTTTGGTATTGCTGTGGTCTTAAATTTGTTAAACGTGGAACTATCGCCTTTTTGCCGCCTTGCCCTTTTTCGGCTTGGCCTTCTTTGCCTTTTTTTGCCCTGCGGCCTTTTTGACTTTTTTTGCGGGCTTCTTTTTTGCCTTTGATTTTTTCTTTGGCGCCGGGCTTTTGGCAGGCTTTGCAGTGCCGGGCTCTGGTTCCTCAAGATCCGTTCTGAGCTTGAGGTTCTTTAGCTGCACAAGCTCAATTCTGGTCCTTGCGCTAAGGTGGGCAAGATCCGAATCCACGCTGGGGACTGTGCTTCCGTGCTCGACAAAACATTTGGCGTGGAAGACTTTGCCTTTCTGGTAATCCATTTCTGATCTCAAGACTCCTTGCTTGCAGATTGCGCACATGTCCACAAAGTCTTTGCCTGATGACATCGCTACTGGAATCCATTCGTCTAATTTTAATATTTTTCAAATGCGTCTGTCAAAATCAAAACTGTGCTTTTGGCATTATAAGGCGATTAATGACTAACGGTCATGAAAAAATGATCTATGCAAGTTTTTTAGAGTTTACAAAGACGCCTTTGTTGTTTGTGATGGTGCCGATCTCTTGGCTTTTCAGCCCGTGTTTTTTACAAACAGAAATGACGCGCTCTGAATTGTTCTTTGGCACAATGACGCAAAACCCGACCCCCATGTTGAAGGTTTTGTACATCTCGTCATGTCTTACCCCCGTGCTCTCAATTAGCTGCATTATCTTTGGAGGCTCAGGCATTGAGTCTAGCCAAAACCCTGTGTTCTTTAGTCTGAGTAGTTTGGTGAATGCCCCGCCAGTTATGTTTGCAAGTCCGTGAACCTGGCATTTTAAAATGATTTCGAGAACCGGCCTTACGTAAATTTCAGTTGGTGTTAAAAGGGCGTCGCCAATCCTGCCCAGCCCCTTGACTTTGTCTTTTATGGAATATTTTCCAAGCAGGGCCTTTCTTGCCAGCGAATACCCGTTTGAGTGGATGCCTGTGCTTTGAATCCCGACTATTTTGTCGCCCGGCATTATCTTGTCTCCAAGTATTGTCTTGTTTTTTGTAACAAGCCCTGCGACCATTCCTGCAAGATCAAACGCAAATTTTTTTTCTGAAAACAGGTCTGGCATTATTGCAGTTTCCCCGCCTACGATTGGGACGTCTGCCTTTTTTGCGCCAGACGCCAGCCCCTTTGCAATCTCGATGAAAATGGACTCGTTGTTTTGGTTTGCAGCAATATAGTCTACAAACGAGACTGGTCTTGCGCCGATGCAGATTATGTCGTTGACGTTCATTGCGACACAGTCTATCCCTATGGTGTCATATTTTTTCAGCATGTTTGCAATCATGACCTTGGTGCCAACTCCGTCCGTATGCGTTGCTAGGAGATTTTCGCCGCCGATCTCAACTAGACCTGCGTAATGGCCAAAGCCCGACTTGACTGCTTTTCCGTGCGTCGACGCGATTATCTTTCCAATCGCCGCCTGGCTTTTCTTTATTCTTTGCACGTCGACTCCGGCATCCTTGTACGTAAGGCCCATGATAATTTGCATTCTTGATGTGGATAAAAGTACTTTTACATATACATTCCAGAATCTGCCTGCCGGTGCTCTTTGTATTTTTCTGAGAGCTCCTGGAACTCCTGTCCGATCTTTTCTTTTTCATTTCTCAAATCCGAAACGTCGATTCCCGTGCCGTAAACTTTGTTTACTGCATCAATTAGCGTGGCGGCAGCAAGCGGATCTGGGCTGGCGTGACTTGCCTTTACAAGCAGCGTTATCGCACGAACCTTTCGCATTATGCACTCATTTAGTATGCTGCCTGGAATTCCCGTGATGAATCCCTGCGAAATCATGCTTATCCCCTTTTCTGACATTATTCTGCATAGGTCTTCTTCTGCAGCACAAAATATCTTGTTGTCGTGCTCGTCACTTGCAACTCCGTCTAGAATCACGATTTCCTTAGTTCCGTTGCCCTGGGCCCAGTCAAGAATGGCAGATGCGATATTGTATAGCCCGTCGATTCTGAGCGGAACCTCGCAGATTATGGCGCAAATTGTCCCGTTTTTGTTGGAATAAAACCGAAATGGGTGCCTGAGCCTTCCCTGAATGAACACCGTTGATGGCGGAAGAAACCTTGAACGCAAGTATCCGATCTCGTGCATTTTCAATCTCTCAATCATGTATCCGACTGAGAGCGGCCCTGCCAGGCCTGGGCCGACAAAGCCTGCGAAAACTATCGGGCTTTTGTAATTAGTTTTTTTTATCTCAAGGACATGATCCTCTGCGACTCTTTGCTGCACGGTGTTTTCGTTTTTTCCCAGCCTAATTACTTTTCTGCATAAACAGATCCAGCATTCTTCTGCCCCTGTCGGTAAGGGAATAGATGACGTTTGGGCCGACAGTTTCCTTGCTCACAAAATTGTACTCGGTGCACAGGTGCAGGTAGTTTAGAAACGACTGCTTCATGCGAATTTTTGAGTTT
Organism: Candidatus Nitrosotenuis sp.; assembly: GCA_035454985.1. Lineage (GTDB taxonomy): Archaea > Thermoproteota > Nitrososphaeria > Nitrososphaerales > Nitrosopumilaceae > Nitrosotenuis. The sequence continues at coordinate 511 of DATIGB010000190.1, read as the reverse complement.
GTGTACAGGTTGGAAAACGTCATCGAGCCGCACCTCAGCTGGTACAAAAGCTTCAGGAGCGAAAGCGTGCTGAAATCGCGCGTGCGGGCCTTGACTGCGTCAAGAATCTGCTCGTCTCTTGTTATGATAAAGTCCCCGAACTGATCTGCGATCTCGACTGGAATGTAAGTCATTCTTGCCTTCATGTTACCGTATGGTACGGTACATTACCATATTAAGGTTGGCGTAAAACTTTGTTGATACTGTGACAGCTTTTTTACACAACTGCCGTCTTGGCAAAAATTTATGCTGGTATCTCGAGGGGTTTTGCCTCTTTTCGCATCCTTGCTATTACCGCAGCAAGCTGCGCTGCGTGGATCTCGTCAAGTGTCTCGCACATGTATCTGCTGTGCCTTTGTGATACTTTAATTTTATGCGGCAAAAAGCCCAAATTTGAAATTGATTAAGAAAAAGAAAAAAAAAAGAAAAATCTTAATGATTTAGTTTTTTATGTTTATACCATTTCTGCAAT
>DATIGB010000189.1:0-3757 GCA_035454985.1 Candidatus Nitrosotenuis sp. | reverse complement strand
AATTGCCTACAAGGACAAGGACGGAAAAATACTCCAGCCTGTTTTCAACCTAAACGACGCAATAATCACCGGCGTCCTTGCCGGAATAAACGAACTTGTGGCAGAAGACACGTACCTAAAGAACGTCAACAAGTGAGTCACTGGAATTTTCTTCTGATCAGTTCAGACTCTGCCCTCTTGATTCTTGCAAAGCTGGCAATGTCATCGGTTGTCTCACGCACTTCCTGTATACTGGAAATTGGCGTAAGCTCGTCCTCCTTTGACTGGGTAAAATCGCAGTCCAGGTCAGTCAAAATTTCAAGGCTGTCCTCAAGAACCTTCTTGAACTCCCTGACAAACTCGCCTAAATCGTCGTCCATCCGCTTGGCTTAGGGAGTAGTGCTAATTAATTTTTCAAGTGTGCGGTAAAAAGAACCACGCACAAACTCGCGAAATTCGTCCGTTTTTCTCAAACAGACTAGGCCTTTTGCCACACCGAAAATACCATACCAGCATGTATCATGCAGAACGCACACCGAGTGGACTTTTTTCATATTTGGCGAGTAAAACTAAACACGTCCACCTGTTTGGCGCAACGGCCGGAATTTCATTTTACCATCAGTGCAGGAATCAGAGCCCCTGCAGAGTAACAATTCAAAGAGGAGCAGCACTTGCAGCCAGATGAGAGAAAAAAGATCCTGATTCTGGGCGGAGGGTTTGCCGGAATTTCCGTGCTGCAGCAGCTGCAAAAAATCTTTGGAAACAGCAGAAATGTGAAAATCAGCCTTGTAAACGAGGATAATTTTTTCCTGTTCACGCCAATGCTGCCAGAAATCGCATCCGGAATAATACACCCAAGCGACATCTCAATTCCGCTACGCATGTTTTGCAAAAACGAGAAATTTTATCAGGCCAAGGTGTCATCGATTGATTTGAAAAACAGCCTTGTTGCCATCACGCGAACCTTTGACGGCAAGGTAAAGGTGCTGGGCTATGACTATTTGGTAATTGCGCTTGGCAGCGCGACAAACTATTTTGGAAACAAGAAAATCGAAAAGAACTCGTTTACCGTCAAGACAATCCAGGACGCAATTGCGATAAAGAGCCACGTCATACACATGATGGAAATAGCTGACCAGGAAGACGACGGGGCCGTTCAGGAAAAACTGATGACGTTTGTCGTCGTCGGAGGGGGGTTTGCCGGAGTCGAGACAATTGGCGAGCTAAACGACTTTGTCAGAGAGTCTGCGCGGCACTTTTACCGGAACATTGATCAGAAAAACATCCGAATGGTCCTGGTTTCTGCAAAGGACGGAATACTGCCGGAGCTTGATCCTGACATTGCAAAAAAGGCAACCGAGTCCATGCAAAAATCGGGAGTCAGAATAATCCCAAATACAAAGGCAGTTGATGCGGGAGACGAGTTCGTGGTTCTGGCAAACGGCGAGACCATTCCGTGCAGCACACTGATCTGGACTGCCGGCGTCACGATTGATTCTGTCGTGTCAAGTCTGGACTGTGATCACAATGCAGGCAAGGTGGTAGTGGACGGCCGACTCAGAATACCAAAATACAAAAACGTGTTCGTCCTTGGGGACTGCGCCGCAATAACTGATACAAAAACAGGCAACCTCTATCCGCCGACGGCGCAGCACGCGTTGCGGGAAAGCAGGGTCGTATCGCACAACCTGAGGGCTGCAATCACCGGAAGGGGTCATGACAAGGAATTCAACTATGAGAGCAAGGGCATGATGGCAGTGATTGGAAAACGAAACGGAATCGCATCAGTCTTTGGATACAAGACGTCGGGCACCATAGCATGGGTTATTTGGAAGACATACTATCTTATGATGCTCCCGACATTTGAGAAAAAATGCAAGGTTGCCATAGACTGGACTGTCAACCTTTTCTTCAAGCGCGACATTACTCTGGTACGCAAGATAAAAAGAAGGTCGCTAAACGAGTTTGACATCACAACCATCGACGATGTCTTGTTCAAGGACGAAAAGCCGATACAAAAAAAGAGCACCTGATCTTAGTAAACTGCCCGCACAAATCGATTTTTATTAAAATAAATACCGTCGGCACAGAGCAAAATACGTCACAATGATAGGCACGGATCTTGAAAAATGGCGCAGGACTCATTATTCCAACCAGCTGTCGCCGGCACTTGCCGACTCTGATGTCACAATCATGGGGTGGGTTCTGAGCGTCAGGGGGCACGGCAACATTTCGTTTATGATGCTAAAGGACAAGGAGGGCGAAATCCAGGTTCTTGCAAAGGCAGGAAGCTGCCCAGATGAGATTCGCGAAAAGATTTCTCACCTCAAGGCGCACTCATCTGTTGGCATACTTGGCACGGTAAAACCGTCAGAAAAGGCCCCGCACGGAATCGAGATAATACCAAAAGAGATCAAGGTGTTCTCCGAGGTGGAAAAAATAGCGCCATTTGAGCCGTATGCAAAAACTGTAAAAAACATAGACACAAGACTCGAGGTCAGGCCAATCGACCTTAAGCGAAAATCGCTGCAGCATGTCTTTAAGGCAAGAAGCCTTGTCCTAAAGTCAATCAGGAATTATTTTTACGACAGCGGATTTTTGGAAATCAACACGCCAAAAATGATTGCCACGGCAACGGAGGGAGGGGCTGCACTGTTTCCAATATTCTACTATAACAAGGAGGCCTTTTTGGCCCAGTCGCCCCAGCTTTACAAAGAACAGCTGACGATGAGCTTTGAGAAGGTCTTTGAGATTGCGCCAATATTCAGAGCAGAGCCATCCAGGACAAACAGGCACCTCTCTGAGGCAATCTCAATAGACATGGAAGAGGCATATGTCGATTACACTGACATAATGGGCAGAATAGAGCAGGTGATAAAAATTTCAATCAAGGCAGTTCAAGACTATGCAAAGGAAAACCCGGACTCGGAGTTCATAGTTCCCGAACTGCCCAGTACCATCCCGCAGTACACGTACACCGAACTAGTCGAAAAAATGCAAGCAGCCGGAGCAAAGACAGAGTGGGGAGACGACCTGTACCCCTCAAACCTAAAAAAAATCGGGCTGGGCGGATTCTACTTTGTCAAGGACTGGCCGACAGGACCAAAGCCGTTCTATGTCAAAATCAGCAAGCAGGACCCGAAGGTCTCAGAGTCATTTGACCTGATGTTTGGGGATCTGGAGCTGTCATCTGGAAGCACCAGGGTTGAAAAGCGCTCGGAGCTGGAAGAAAGGATGAAAAACAAGGGCCTCAAGACAGACGCCTTTGAGTATCACTTGAGGGCGTTTGACTATGGCGTGCCGCCCCACGCAGGCTGCGGAATAGGCCTGGAAAGGCTGATGATGTCCCTTACAGGAACTGAAAACATAAGAGACACCACATTTTATCCAAGAGACGTAGACAGGCTTACGCCTTAGGTGATACATTTGGTGACAAAAGAAGACATAGAACACGTTGCAAAACTAATGAGAATAGATATCGATAACGCAGACGAGTATTTTGAGCGAATCCAAAAGATAATGAGCTATTTTGACATCCTGGACAAAGCAGACATAGAGTCCGAGGAAATCCCAGTCCAGGAAGTAACGATGGGTGATCTTCGGCAAGACGTGCACATCCCGTTTGAATCAAAGATTATAGAAAACCTCAAAAACTACAAGGGAACTTTTGTCAGGGCACCAAAGATGAACTAACTTGAGCCTTGCGATTTCTGCCCTAGAGTACATCAACAATGTAAAAAACGGCACTACCACTGCGGAGGAATTCACCGCAAAAACG
>DATIGB010000188.1:0-3473 GCA_035454985.1 Candidatus Nitrosotenuis sp. | reverse complement strand
ATGCCGCCAAAGAAATTCTAAAAGAAAACCCAGACGTTCAAATAGTTTTCATTTCTGCCTTTGGGGGACAAGTGATAACTAACCTCAAAGTAAATCCCGGACAAGTAAGAGTTTTAGCAAAACCAACTACACCGGAAATCTTAATCCAAGCAGTTGAAGGAAAAAAGGACAATTGGGCATCAAGAATGAAAAAGCGCTCAATACGAGTATAGTTTTGACACAAAACAGAAAACCGCGGACCCATGAAATGAATTTTGTGCAAAAATAGAGTTTATCGCTAGTTCTTTGCCAAATTTACAACATATTGTGCAATTGCTTCTAAATCCAAGGGCTTGTAGAAGATGTGGACAAGACCGAGTTCTTCAAGCCTTGATTTTGTATTTTGGTTCAAAGTGCCGGTAATTATCAAAATATTTGCATTCTTGTCATAGCCCATGATTTTTTCTATTGCGTAAAATCCGTCGTAAACTGGCATTGACAAATCAAGGCAGGTCACGTCCGGTTTTAGCGTTTTATAAAGTTCGACTGCTTCTTTTCCATTGTATCCCTCTCCTACCACGTTAATTCCGCTCATCGCAAAAAAACGCTTGATCAGATGGGCATTGTCAGGTTCATCGTCAACAACAATGGCGCTAATTGCGTTTTTTGACAATCTGGCTTTCTCCCATCGATTTGCCAACAACGCCGTCTTGGGATACGGAGTATGGCAGAGTAACAATGAATGTGGTCGGTTTTACTCTCACAGTTATTGTTCCGCCATGCTTCTCAATAATGTTTTTGCAAGACGCCAAGCCTAGTCCGGTTCCTTCTTGCTTTGTTGTGAATAACGGCTCAAATAGCTTTGGCAGCACTTCGCTTGGAATGTCTGGTCCAGTGTCTTCTATTTCCACTCGAAACGTTTCTCTGTCTTTGAATATTCGAATATTTATGACGCCTGCCCCATTCATGGCCTGTACTGCATTTAACAGCAGATTGTCAAAAACTACTTCCAATTGTTTTGTATCGCCTATTGCCTCGACATCGTCAGAAGGAAGATTGATGGTAACTGTCTCTGGAACGCGTATCTTCTCAATTGCGTCCCGGATTATTTTTTGAATGGAGTTGGAAGTCAACATGAGTGGACGAGTCGAGATAAAGTCCATGACACTTTCGATCTGGTGTGTCATTCTTACAATGGATCTGTCTATTCGATCAAAGTCCTCGCGAATCACTTGTTTTAGATTGTTTCCAAGGTCGTGTTTTATCAATGAGACTGTATTTCGTATGATGTGCAAGGGATTTCTCAAATCATGGCTTAAGCGGGATGCAAGTTCTCCAATTGCCAATAATTTTTCGTCTTTGACCTGCTTTTGTGCTACTGCCAGTTCTTTTTCCAGCTCGATTTTTCTTTTTACGTCTACACTCATTGTATTAAATGACTGGCACAGTTTTCCTATCTCGTCTTTTGAGCGTACTGTTACTTGCTGATCTAGGTTTCCCCTTCCCATGTTGTTTGCCGCTACTGATAGCGCCTCAAGTGGGTTTGAAATTGTTCTGGAAAAACAATATCCTACAACTGCAGATACGGACGTGATGATTATTCCGATTACTAGTATTATGCTATACAGATTTGTTAACGGCGCCATAATCTCGCTCTTGTTAAAATCAAGTAATAAAATCCAGCCAAGTTTTTCAGGATAGCTGACCTTTGGCATTGTTGCATACGTGGTAAACTTGTCAGATGTGCCGTCCGACCAAAGCAGGAATCCTGAATCTTTTTCCAGTGCTACCTTGACTGGCTCTTGGTCTGAAAGGTTTGTCCCGAAATCTCTTAACTTGGTATCGCTTTTGAATGAGGAAAGATTTGAGCTGTCTACGCTTAGAATCGAATATCCGTCTTCATCAACTAGATAGGGCGTGTTTTGGTATGGAATGTTTTTCTGCAATTCCACAAGATCGTTACTGAGATTGTCAAGATTCAACACTCCTTTTACTTCTCCAATAAAATTCCCGCTTTTGTCTTTGATGGTTGCAACTATGTCTATCGAATACGTTTTGGCGCTTTCATCATACTCTGGTTGACCTAGCCACGCGTGATCTTTTTCTGATAACGCTCCCATATACCAATCCTCATCAGACTGCAAATAATCACTGGTTCGATCAGTGGAACCAACTATGACTCCGTGTTTATTTGTAATAAAAATTTCTGCAAAGGCTAGTTGATCATCGTATGTTCTTAGATGATTCTGAGTGTTTTGTAAATGTTGAGATAAACTGTTGGATAAAATATTTGAAATGACTGGCAGATCTTTTCCGCTACTCCAATCCTGATCGAGATTATTTATGTAGCTGTCACGATCCGTCATTTTGTCAAAATCGGAATTTGAATTTTTAATAAAATTTATGATTTCATCGTCTTTTACTACTGACAATAATTCGTTAGTTCTCACATCTATTCTGTGATACATGTTGGTGAGCGTTGATTTTGTTGATTGTACCGAATAAAGCCCAATTGTATCTGTAATCTGTTTTTGTATTATTTCAACTGAAACAAACGATGCTACCAAGTAGCTTGATGTCAATGCAATAAAAATTAACATCATCTTGGTACGTATTCTCAATATTATCATTTACCCTTGAATGCATATAATAAAATCGATACGTCTGTTCGAATTGAACAGTTGGGTGCGTATCGTACGCCAAAATCTGTCATTGGAGACTGCTTGAGGCGAGCTCAGGCACGAAATTACAATGGTCAGTCTCGGCACTGATTCCTTCCAGTCCAAATGTACTTTGGTCTCAGTTTTGACAACCACAAACTAATCTGCAGACTGATAGAAATGAGTTATCCGCCTTTGGAAATGGCCTGACGCAATCTTTATTGTAGACTTGGTTCTGCAATCCAATTCTTTATTAAAACAGCGAATTTTGACCATTAAACTAATTTTGGTTTGTGGTTTTGTTCATGTTTTTGCTCCAAATCTAATTGTTACCACTTAACTATCAGAAAAAAGTTCGCCATAGGATCAACATAACTATCATGAGTACCATTTGATATTGTGATTAAGTGCTTTTTCCTATTTGCTGTCTTGATTGCCTTTTTACTCCATACTTGTAATGATGTGTTTTCTGAGAAAACAATAACCATTCCATTTGGAGCGTACAACCCAGAACTCAACACTCCAGCAAAAATGTGGTATGACCCATCACTAGTTTCAGTTGATGTGGGGGAAAAAGTGACCTGGGTCAACAAAGACAAAGAAGCCCACACAGTTACGAGCGGAACAGGATCGGGCAGGTTTGGTTGGATGAGCAATGAATTTGGGAAACCAGACGGTTATTTTGATAGTGGGCGATTCATGCCAAACGAATCTTGGTCATTTACATTCGATAAAAAGGGACTGTTTACGTATTACTGCACAATCCATCCCTGGATGGGAGGAAGTGTTCTCGTGCAACAAAAAATCCCAGAATATCCAACAGACGGGCTTGGA
>DATIGB010000187.1:0-2100 GCA_035454985.1 Candidatus Nitrosotenuis sp. | reverse complement strand
TGGGGAAGAAAAACGATCTCTTGTTTTGTTTTTGCCATGCAGAACTTGCACCATCTGTTTTCACTTTCGCTTTCCATGTTGATCGCAATTTTGGTTTATCGTGTCTTTATTATTGTCAAAACGTCCTCGTCTTCTAAGACGTGGTGGATGCTGACGCGCTGGCCTGCGAACTTGACGCTTTTGCCCCAAACCAGCCCGTAACGGAATTCTTTTTTCATGTTGCGGTGCAGCTTGTTGCAGACATCTTCTATTGTGGATCTTCTTCTGATGATTAACGGCTCCTCAAAGTCTGTTTCGCCGCCCTTTGGCCTCATGTATATTCTAATAAAGTCCAATTTTTCATAAATTTTTTCTTTTAGCAAATCGATGTTTATGCCAGAGTCTGCAGAAAGCGGGATGACTTCGGATTTTATTTTTGTCCTTACGTTTTTTAGGAATTTCTCATCGACTAGGTCAATCTTGTTGAGGACCGTTATGGACTCTGCATAATTTTTGTCGCCTGTGATGTGGTCTACTAGCTGTTCTGCAGTAATGTCTTCCCTTATGAGCACCCTTGCACTTGTAATTCCGTAGACATGCAGAATTTCTTTGAGGAGCTTTTCGGATAGCTTGGTAAGCTTTACCTGCTGCGCTATTGAGATTCCCCCGATGGCTGCCTTTTCTATTACTATGTTTGGGGGCTTTTGGTCTAGCCTTATGCCTATGTTGTTCAGCTCGTTTCTGAGCACTGCTTCGTGGTATGGCTGAAAAACATCCAGTATGAGCAGGACCAGGTCTGCGCTTCGGGCAACTGAGAGTATTCTTTTGCCAAGGCCTTTTCCCTTCGATGCGCCTTCTATGATTCCAGGCAAATCCAAAACCTGAATTCTTGCCCCCCTGTAGTCCAGGATTCCCGGCACCACTGTCAGTGTTGTGAACTGGTATGCAGCTACTGCAGATCTTGATCCTGTCAGCTTGTTAAGAAGGGTTGATTTGCCGACACTTGGAAGACCTATGAATACAACTGTCGCATCACCGGTGCGCCTTACGTCAAAGCCGTCCGAGGCGACTCCGCTTTTTTTGGTCTGAATTTTTTCCTGCTCTCTTTTCAGTTTTGCGATTTTTGCTTTCAGCAGACCTACGTGGTGCTCAGTGGCCTTGTTTAGCTGAGTCTTTAATATCTCGTCTTGTATTGATTTTATTTTTTCAGGAATTCCCATTTTTCATTACCAAATTTTGCTTTTCTTAATAAAATCTTATTTTTCCTTGATTGATTATTATCTGGGCAGGTGCAAACGACTCTGTGAGGCGCAAGACATTTGCAGTCGACATTGATGGAACCATAACTGAGAATGGAGGTGGCAGAATAAATCTTGATGCATTGAACTCGCTGCGCCACATCCGAAAACTGGGCCACAACGTGATTTTTGTCTCCGGCCGCTCGTCAATTGAGGGGTATCTCCTGGCAGTGTATGGCGGCCTAAACACGATTGCGGTGGGCGAAAACGGCGGATGCATCACATATGGCGCAAACGAGCACATTCTTCTTGGAGACAAGGCAAAATGCACCGAAGCGCTGCAACTGATTCGCTCACAAATGGACAACATTGTGGAAAAGCCGGTGTTCCCGCGGATGACTGAGGTCGTACTTGAGAGAACATTTGACATCGAAAGTGCAAAACAGGTCGTGGAACGCGGCAATCTGGACGTAACGCTGTCCGACAGCCAATACGCAATTCACATAAACTCTGCTGGGATAAACAAGGCACGGGGTTTTGAGGAGGTAATGAAAAAGCTCGGCGTCCTACACGAAGATGTGATTTCTATAGGCGACAGCGATACTGACATCCCACTGTTTAAGATCTCAAAGATTAGCATCGCTGTCGGCAATGCCTCCGAGGGGGTAAAGTCCAGCGCAACCATGTCAGTGTCGTCGCACGCAGGCGACGGCGTAATCGAGGCACTTGATAAAATCGCTCCGCGCCTTTTGGAGATATAGAGATGAGTTTCCGCATTCTGCTTGACGAGATAAGATCAAATCTCTTGCAAATTACGAAAAGACTTCAAATTCCAGAAACGCCCTTTGCGCTAGAGCCGGCAAAGCCTGGGTTTGGAGACGTC
>DATIGB010000186.1:0-4176 GCA_035454985.1 Candidatus Nitrosotenuis sp. | reverse complement strand
GATCATACACTGCAACAGTGTTTGTCTGGGAGAGCGTGGATAATCCAACAGCGTTGAGCCCACCTGTATCAGTAGACATAACTGTCAGTTAAGACTAACATCAAACTATCCCTCTTTTTCTTTTTTTGATTCGACTCCAGTGGATACTGTAGAGTAACGTGTGACCTAAGGCTCAACTACAAGACCATTACATCATAAGCAATATCTAGCAGATATTTTCCATACTAGTGAATGAAAATACTAATCGCGCTCTGTTTTGTTGCTGTATCTGGCGTGAACCTTGCCTTTGCAGAACAGCTGACCCTGTCCACCGATAACCAAGTGTATTCCCCAAATAAGCCGCTTTTTGTTTACGGGCAGGCGCTCCCGCACGAGGACATTGTCCTTAGAATCTTTGCGCCAGATGACACCATTGTCACATTTACGCAGGTGACAAGCGATGACAAGGGAAAGTTTGACATGGAGCTGTTTGTCTGGCCAAGCGCATCAACCACCATTCCATATGGCACGTATGTCGTGGAGGCAATAAGCACGCAGCAAAACGGCGCATCAAAGAAAGTCAACATCACATTCTCATCCACCTCCGAGACTGAAAAAATTCCGATATCCAGAAATATCAATACCTTGGTGTTTGCCCCAGAAACAGCCGCAATAAACGTGCCAATGAAAATCTTTGTCCAGACTACCAGTGACGGGCTATTAATCGGAGGCAGCCCAGAAAAGCTGCTTGGCACATCGCACGTGCATCTGCCGGACGGTCAGGTGGTCAGCCTGTCATCATCATTTAAGGTCCTGCACCAGGGCCTTTACTATGCAGAGTACACCCCGACCCAGGAGGGCACTCACATATTTCACGTCGTGACGTTCTCGCAGGGTACGATATCTCATGGCTCCACTGCAACCGTGGTCCAAAAGCAAGACATTGGAGGAATATCAAAACAAATTCTGGAATTGAATTCTGTCCTTGGGGATACGTCCAAGGAGCTTGGAAACCTCAAAACAGAGATAACCGGATTTGGCTCGTCGCTTGACACCGCAAGCAAAAACCTTGACAAGAGCGTAGATGCCATCTCGACATCCGTTGAAATAATGCGAGAGGCATCAACCCAGGTGAACTCGTTGCTGTTTCCAATAGTAGCCTCAATTGCAATCATAGTGGCATTACAGATAGCAATCCTTGCGCGCAGACGATAACTACATGTCAAAAATAATCCCAATAATTCTAATCATACTGCTCGTTTCCACAGTCAAAACGTCAAACGGATTTCTGGAAACCGACAGGGTGATTGTCCCGTCGGAAATAAAGCAGACAACTGACCTTGCGCAAATTCCAGAGGAGATGACACAGAACCAAAAGGTGTCACGATACCTAATATTTGGACATGGCAGCGTAGACGACCTAAGGGATCTCGTTCCGATATCCGGCATCAGCTCAGACTATGGGTTCTTTTCAATAGTTACCATGCCGGAGCAGACTGCGATGACGCTAGGAACAAGAGGCTATTACGTGATAAAGGACTTTCCGCTGCAGTATGACTCTGCAGAGTATGGAGAAATAAACCAGATCAGAAAGTCAACCGGCTCTGAGCAGGCGTTTGTAAAATACAACTACACCGGAGCCGGAATTAAAGTCGCAATAGTCGATACAGGCGTAGACTTTTCAAACCCAGACATAAAGGATTCACTGGCGCGCGACAAAAACAACAGCCCAATAATGCTTGATCCTGACGGACAGGGACTAATTATCACCAATGCCACGTTTTTGGCCAAGATAGACAAATACGGAACGGTTGACAATACGACAAAATCCTATACCACAAAAAGACTAAAGGAGCTAAATCAAAACACAACCTCAAACGTCTATGTCACAGACAAGGGCGTCTTTTTGAACCTAAGGCAAAACGGGAAGGGCACGCCGGTCATGATGTACAATTCGTTTTTCCCGACAAACGGCATTGCGCCTGTGTTCAACGGAATAATTCTTGACGATTACAAAATCGGCAAAAACTCCCACAACTACATAAAGTCCTCAAGCGGTGTGTACCACTTTGGAATAATATACCAGGGCTCTACGCAGGGGGCCTTTGCAAGCATCCAGGCAGTGCCAGTGCTGGTGGTTGACTCCAATGCGCCCGGAGTCTACGATACCATAATTCCTGACCTCTCTACATCATGGAAGGACTACACCCGCTTTGAGCTAAAGGGGCAAAAACCCGACTACGACTTTGACTTTACCGACGAGCCGCAGATCACGCTTGGAGGGGGAAAAGAGTTTCTGGTTTATGATTTTAACAAGGACGGAAAGCTTGACTATAGTGCGGGGACGGCGGGCGCCCAAGTAGTTGACGTGTATGGCGTAATATCGCGAGAAAAATCCTCAATTGACAAAGTCATAAAAGCAACAAACGGAACGCTCCTGCCTGCACTGGACCCAAATGGAAACTTTTTTGGAGTCATGAATGATTTTGTCGGCCACGGAACATCCAGTGCCGCATCAATCGCATCAAAGGGCGCACAGCAGTACGACATATACAACAATACCAAAAAGTACACACTTCCAGGGGTGGCGCCTGGCGCAAAAATAATACCGGTAAAGGCGCTGTGGTTTGGCGATGCGGCATACGGGTGGCTGTGGGCAGCAGGGTTTGACAACAAAAACAGCACCTGGCAGTTTTCCGGAAAGCCAAGGGCTGACATCATATCAAACAGCTGGGGCATCTCCAACTTTCCATCCATAAAGTCGTCTCCAGGCGTTGACATTTTGTCATTAATCGTAAGCGTCCTGTCAGTTCCCGGCTCCATCGATGAGCGATATCCGGGAGTAACAATCGTGTCAAGTGCTGGAAACGCCGGGCACGGGTATGGTACCATGGCCCTGCCGACTGCGGCGCCCTTTGGAATTACTGTTGGCGCAACGACTGATAACGTGTTTGTCGGATATGGCTCGTTCAAGGGCCAGCCAAGATTTGGGAACACAACCGCACACGCAAACGACATCGTTGACTTTTCAAGCAGGGGCCCAAGCCTGATTGGGGATCCAAAGCCAGACCTGGTTGATACGGGGGCGTACAGCTTTACCCCGAGCACGGTTCTAAAGAAGACAACTACGTCAAAGCTAGAGCCGTTCTCGCTCTTTGGGGGGACAAGCATGGCAGCCCCACTGGTATCTGGTAGTGTTGCCATACTGATGGAGAGTCTGCAAAAAAAACTGGAGGACTATGATTCCTTTAAAATAAAAAACATTCTCGTGTCCACTGCGACTGACCTGCAGAACGATCCGTTCACGCAGGGATCCGGACTTGTCAACTCGTACAAGGCAGTCAGCTTTGTCAACGGGGACGGCGGCGTCTTTATCGTTCACAACAACTCCACATACCAGAACATCAAAAAAGTTCTCGACGTGCCAATAGCGAAGCTGAACTCGACATCCCTTGGAATTCCACAGTTTAAGATTCCAGAAAAGACATACGAGCAGGCAAGCTGGTTTGCAGGCAGACTGGCAAGAGGAGACAAGAGCTCAACTGCATTCACAATTGAAAACCCAAACGATTACCCGATATCCGTCAAAATAATTCCTCAAAAAATCCATCTTATTGACACTGCACAAATCAACCTGACTACAAAGGTGAGGCTCTCAGACAGCATGATAAACAAGTCCGGAACATACAGGCCGGACTATGTGATGCTCTCCGACGTGAAAAAACACAACGCCCTGTCGTCGTACTATGATAACAGCACAATTCCAAAGGACGCATCTCTTTTGGTTTTGAACCTGAACGTTCCATTTGGCGACTTTATGAACAAGACGGAGAAAATGTACGCAGGCGACATCAAAATCGCGTCCATGTACCTTTATGACTGGTCCGACAAGGACAAGGACAAAAAAATAGAGAGCAACGAGCTTTCCATGGTAAACAGGGCCGGCTCCTGGGGCACCATGGAGGAAATGCGTGTCTCTGATCCGCAGTCAAAGTTTGAGGGAACGCCGCTAGTTGGCGTGTACCCGGTACCTACCAGATACTCGTACTGGCTGGGCGAGACGAAGAAAAACTCGACAGCGATGGACTATTCCCTGTCAGCAAGCTATTACAAAAAAGATGGCTGGAGTAATGTGTGGCTTGACAGTGGCGTGGTAACAGTTCCGCCAAAGGGCGCATCAAAGGTGATGGCTACAAT
>DATIGB010000185.1:0-3051 GCA_035454985.1 Candidatus Nitrosotenuis sp. | reverse complement strand
AACAGATGAAATTCGAACTTCATCTAAAATACCATCAATGTTTCTTGTAGTACCCAACGGCGGATTTGCACCTATGAATACATCCCAGTTATTTTGTCTTAAATTTCCAGTTTTTGCGAGAGTTCCTTGAAGGACTCCATTTTGATATACCTTCATGTTAGAGCCGTCATATGTGGCTGCCAGAAAATGCCAATTGTTGAGTGTTACAGCGGAATTGGTAGTCAAAGTGCTGGTACCCGATGCATCACTGACACCGGTCTTTACCTTAAAGCTCAAGTCGTCACCGCTGTTTGCTGTGCTCAGCATAAAGACGTGATTTTGGTCTGCCGATCCTGTGGCTTTTGATATAAATCTAGCATCGGTTTCTGTATAACTCTCAAGTCTTGCCCACGTTTGAATGGTTAAGTCGCTGCCTGAGACGCTCCATTTGCCCGTGTTAATTCTATCATCCTCAGTATTCTCAAAGTCAGCAGCGTTTGCTATTAATCCAGTAGTACTGCTGGTTCCAGAATTGGTAGCAGTCTTGCCGTCAGTTGAGTTGACATAACTGCTGTGCAAATGATAAACCGCCTTGTATCCATTGGTCCACACGCCAGTCCTATTTTGTTGGCTCGTAGCTGCAGAGTTTCCATAATACAGATAGATTTCAGTATCCTCAACTGAGGACAGGGTTGGAACTTTGACCCACGCTGTTAATTCTCCTCTAGATTGATCATAATATTCAATTTCATGGCTTAGTTTGGTTATTTTATCAGACGAAGTAAATAAAAAGTCGTCACCATCAGCCTGCGCATTGACTTTAAGATCCCTATCTCTAACCTTGACCATCATGGGAAAGTTAGTCAGATTGGCAAGTACTTTTTCGTGATTTATGACAATTTTGTTACGATCTTGCCAGTTAACATCATACCAGGAACATTGTTCGGTTCCATTGACTATAGAGAATGGTTTGCTAATAAAATATCCCGTATCTGTAGCAAGGGCTAGACTTCCAGTTCCGTTTACTGCAAATTTGTAGTTGAGTTTTCCAGAGATTTGTACGCTTTCGTTTGGATTAAGTATTCCAGGATCCAAATTATCGTTTGTGAAGGTACCAGGTGCCCAGTAGCCTCTAGAGACACCTTGAACGCTTCCATCGCAGTTAACTTTGGTTGGTGCAATGTGCTGGTATGTTACAGGCTCGGTAACCTGGGTGGTTGTGCCGTTAACAATTCCATCGTATGTCACAAACAAGCTAAAGTCTCCAAAATTCCAAAGTTTTGACGTGCCAATATTGGTTAGTAAAAAAACAAACTCGTCATTTTTTTGTGCTGCAATTACATTGTCTATTCGCAGACTAGTATCGCCAAGATTTAGCTGAGATTTGATCAGCTCTGACTTTGATTCCCGGACATTGGTGATTGATTCCATTACGTTTGGTACTACAAACATGACAGTAACTGTCATTAATGATAAAATTCCCCCTGCAATTGCTACTCCAAGGCCCATTAGACAGAGTAATTTTGGGCATTTTGGGTTTTAGAAATAGTATGTTCATTTTAAACAAACAGAGTTCAGCTTTAATTCCAAAGTATTGGCTTGTAGGTTCATCTCCATGAATGAGAAAATGTGTGAGATCTTTTATGGAACGGTCATTGAAACTGTACCGATTACGCCGTTATCAGTTCCGACAGTTACAATGAAACTCCCAGAAGAGATACTGTTTGCCACAGTACTTCTGACATTAAGGCTTTCGCCATAGTTGAGTATGTCTGGATCTAAGATATCATCGTCAATTGAATCTATGCACCATCTACCTATCGCAGGAATACCATGACATGTTCCGGCATAGGAAAGAGATTGTGTAAATTCGCCAGAAGCGGCGTTATATGTTATTATGACGTTGAAATCTGCAAAGTTCCAGAGCTTTTCTTGGCCCGTGTTGTGCACCGTAAAAGTTGTTTCGTTCAAGTAGGTGGTTGGTGCAACCAGAGTATCAACGCTGATTGAAGTTTTTGATATGGTGTTCTCAACTTGATAAATACTGGTAGATGCGCCCTGTAATGAAAGGGTGCTATCCAACAATTTTGGCATGGTCATAAAAACAAGAACCAATACGACTAGGATTATTCCTCCAGACGCAACACTGCTAAGACCCAAACTAGTTTCACTCCAATTTTATAAACTCACATAGCATCAAATTTTCGTGTTTGTTTGGTTCGTACAAACAAGTATATCAAGTACCAATTGGCCAAAATGTGAGGTTTTGGTAGTCACGAACACGATCTTGTCATGTTCATTAACTGCTTTACAGTTGGAATCAACTTTAGAATTAAGATGCCAGAATCAAATATTACAATTAATTAACAAAAATAATGAAATTTTGATATTTTAAAATCTAAAAGTCAGATGGTACAGATATCTTAAAGTAATACTAAACTACTAATTAGTTTGGCTTGGGGAGAGTATCGGTAGATAATACAAAAATTGTTATTATTTTGACAGTTCTTACATTGCTGATTCTGCCACAAATCTCTCAGTCTTTTGCTGCATCGGTCAATTGGGATGGCGGAGGAGACGGTACGGACTGGTTTGATCCCAATAATTGGAGTTCGGACGAGCTTCCCCTAGGTTCAGACGATGTTACAATTGACGGAAACGCAAATGTTGCTTTGAGCAGCCAGTTTCTAATAGATTCAGGCAGCCTTACCATCAAAGAAGGTTCCTCTCTTTTTATGACAGAGGAAAGCCCCGTTGTCTTACTTGGTGTTGGGGGTTTGTTAACAAACAATGGGACCATCACCATATCCAATGAGGTCGATGTGACTGGAACACTGATCAATAACGGAAATATCATTATAGAGTCCGACTTTGAGGATGCAGCTTCACAAATTTTTGTCGTAGATGAACAGGGTGTCTTGATAAATAATGGCAATATTCAGGTTATGGCGAACGCAGGTCTTGAGAACTTTAATCTCTTGACCAATCTTGGAAACATAACAATTGAATCTGATGGGAGATATCAAAATGGCTACAATACGACAAATGGAGCAGTTTTTACTGTAAGGGAGG
>DATIGB010000184.1:0-2817 GCA_035454985.1 Candidatus Nitrosotenuis sp. | reverse complement strand
CATTATTTTGGCACCGGTTGCGGCAGACGCTGCCAGCGCGCCTCCGCCCTTTGCAGAGCTGTCAAGCTTTGTTATAACAATGCCTCCAACAGGCACGGTCTTATGAAATGACTCTGCCTGGTTATAGCACTGCTGGCCTATTGTGCCATCAATAACAAGTAGCGCTAGATCTGGCTCCGCAATTTTTCCAATTTCCCGCATTTCATCAAGTAGATCCTTTTCTTCTTTGTGACGGCCCGCAGTATCAATCAGTATTATATCCAAGTTTGAATTTGCAAAATGTTTCAATCCGTTCCTTACAATTGCCGGGGAGTCACGGTTGTTTTCTTCACCATACACTTCGACATTTGCCTTCTCACACATTGTTCGAAGCTGAACCAGAGCCCCGGGTCGGAATGTGTCAGCGCCGATTACGCCTACCTTGTAACCTTGTTTTGTCAGAAATTTTGCCAGCTTGGCAGATATTGTGGTTTTTCCGCTACCTTGGATTCCAAGCATCAGCACCTTGTTTAGCTTGCCAGGCTTGAAGGAGAATTCGTTTTCCTTGCCAAGGAGGCTTGCAAGTTCGTCGTACAGAATTTTTACGATGTGATCTTTTCTTGACAGTCCCGGTGGCGGGGCTTCGTTAAGCGAGCGATGCTTTAGATTTTCCGTTATTTGCAGTACCAGTTTTACGTTTACGTCAGCCTGGAGCAGTGCCTTTTGAACGTCACGCGATAATTCGTTGATCAACTGCTCGTCTATGCCCGAAGAGTTTACAATTTTCTTAATTGCTGCACGAAGACTGGTCTTTAAGTTGTCAAGCATTGTCCTTTATTTTTGCACGCACTATTTCAAACCTTCCTCGATAGCCATCCCAGAATATTGAAGAATCCTGAATTTCTATCGGACCTGAGAAAAGCGGGCAGTTCACTACAAACGTTTCAGCTTCACCGCCCTCGAAGCTCAGATTGAATTTGTGCTTTTCAGACAATTGCTCCAGTTTTATGAGATCGTCCTTTGTTATTTTTTTGCCGAGCCACGATTTGTCAAGGCCGTCAGCAGAAACCGATGTGATTATGAATTCAAATCCAGAGTCAAGCAGCAATCGCATGTACTGCGCTTGGTTTTTCTGCCAGAGAGGCGACAATACGCGCAAGCCCAGGTCCTTTGCCACGCCTTCGAATTTTGTTTTTTGGAACTCGCTTAGTATGCCGCCATGCAGGACTCCCTCAATTTGATATTCCTTTTTTGCGACAGATAACGCTTCTTTTAGACTTTCGAGCTCTTCTTTGGTATCGCTTGACTTTGCTTCAAATGTGATTTGAGGGATCTTCATAGATTTGGCCTGCAGGCCACTTAGTCGGACATTTGGGTGATGCAGCAGGTGACTATCTTCAGAGTCTGCAAGAATTGTCACCAGGCACTTGACAGTGTGTCCTTGATTTTGTGCCTCATATATTGAAAATGTGCTATCTTTTCCCCCAGAAAACAGCGCAGCCAGATTCATTTGATATTGTTTGCCATATCTGTGATATTAGCTAAACATGGTGGATGCCTCAATACTCATAATCGTCATCAAAAATCAGATGGCTTTTCCACTCATCATCAGCACCCGAATTAGGACTTGATACGCATTATTTTAGTTCTGCCCATTACGTTCCAGTACTCGACTGTTTGACCTTGCTCTAATTTGCCTTGTACTTCTTCGTCGATCATTTGCACATCGATTGTCTCAAATGTCTCGCTGTCCATTATCTGTACTTGGTCTCCGGTAATCGATATGATTTGACCGCCTCTTTTGTCAATTAACGGAACGTGCACCTGCATGCTAACCGGACCTACATGTGGGCGCTTTTGATTATCAAAAACTCCAACTCCTACAATTCTTGCTTTTGCAGCTCCGTGCTTTCCGGGTTTGCTTGTGTCATATTCAGATATTCTGCATGGCTCCCCTGTTGGCTGGTCCCCTACTGGTAAGAGGATGTAAGAACCAATTTTTAGTGATCCCAATTCTGCGGGTTTACTCATATCAAAACCAATTTTTGTTGAATATTTAAGATTTATGACGGCTGAGCTGATCTAGAATCCTTTTACTTTAATTTTTCAAGAATTGAGAGGCCGACCAGATTTATCATGGTGATGCCTTTTCTGCACACATTACGGCGTGTTTGCTCACAGTACTTGTTAACGCTCTGGTGACTTTTTTGGCTAGAGACTTCCAACACTACTATGCTGTCGCTGTACGGAAAGGTGAATTTTGGAGGGTCGCTGGAATAGGCAATCATGCTTCCAACAGATGCTTTTTTTACTCGATCGTTTTTTGAGACAACCATCGCCAGATCAGACATGTCGTCATCGGATTTTGAGTATTCCAGATAATATACAGACACAAAATTCATAGTGCCGTCCACCTCGCGTTCAAAAAACTCGCTGTCCATGTTGAAGATGAACGAGGTCTTTTCGTGCTGATGCTTTTCTAGTTCCTTTATTATCTTTGTATCGTTAGCAAATCTAACAAGAAGATAATGGTTTGCGTGTGACGGGAAGTAGGGTTTGCTGTCCTGTGAAAATGTGGCAGTAACAAAATACATGTTTTCGACGTTTTTAGATGTCTGCCAAGAGTCCTTGATTTCAATCGATTTGTGGTCATGCGTGTACGGGATACAGGCATACCCATCAAGAGAAGTCTCAGACATGTGGAGTTTGGTTTGTCTAGAATATTTAATATTTTTTTGATCCCATGAACGACGATCAAGATAAAAGAACCCGTGATTTGTGACTGTTTATTGAACGGTACCAGTTGTGACAAGTGTTTTACAGGCTACAGACCGGGTC
>DATIGB010000183.1:0-2009 GCA_035454985.1 Candidatus Nitrosotenuis sp. | reverse complement strand
CATGGGGAACACCATTTCGCAGCGTCCTTAATTCCAGCGGTTGCCATTCTGGTTGTTGCATGCCCGTGTGCATTAGGACTTGCTACGCCCACAGCTGTGATAGTTGGGATGGGAAAGGGAGCTCAAAACGGAGTATTGTTCAAAAGCGGCGAGGCGCTAGAAGCACTTGGAAAAGTCAATGTTGTGGTATTTGACAAGACCGGTACTCTGACTGCTGGAATGCCCCAAGTGACTGATATCTTATCGCTTGATCATTCATTTGACGAAAGAAGAATTTTAGAGCTTGCAGCAATTGCTGAAAAAAACTCTGAACATCCTTTGGGAAAAGCAATTTCACAAAAGGCACAGGAAAGCAACCTTGTAATTTCTGACGCATCCAACTTTGCAGCAGTGCCTGGAAAGGGAGTCATTGCAGAACATGACAATCGTAGAATTCTTGTTGGAAGTGCCAAGTTTTTGGAAGCTCAGGGCTTGGAATTTGACTCAAAAATTATGTCACAGTTGCAACAAGAGGGAAAGACTACTGTTATTGTGTGCGTGGGAATAAAACCAGTTGGAATTATAGGCATGTTGGATGTGCCGCGAAAAGAAGCAGTTCTAGTCGTCAAACATCTAAGGAAAATGAAAATTCAGGCAATAATGCTGACTGGCGATAATCAGAAAACTGCAGATACTGTGGCAAAGGAAATTGGAATCGACAGGGTAATCGCAAACATCTTGCCGCATGAAAAGGCAGACGAAATAAGAAAACTGCAGGAATCCGGAAACAAGGTTGCGATGGTTGGAGACGGAATAAACGATGCGGCCGCCTTAACCGTATCTGACGTTGGAATTGCCATATCGAGTGGAACTGATATAGCAATAGAGGCAGGAAAAATCGTTTTGGTGCGTAATGATCTAAATGACATTGTATCTGCATTTGAGATAAGTAAAAAAACCGTGAAAAAAATAAAGCAAAACCTCTTTTATGCATTTGCGTACAACGTGGCCTTGATCCCGATTGCCGGGCTCGGGATGCTCTATCCAACTGTGGCAGGAATAGCAATGGCTGCTAGCTCTGTTTCAGTGACTGGAAGCTCGCTTTTACTAAAAAGGTGGAACCCAAAGCGACATTCTGGATAGTTTGCCAATTTACATCATTTCAATCGTAAACCAATTTTCAAAACGCCACATGTGATAATTTGTCAGGGTTCTGTGTAATCTACGAGACCTAAACATTCGCATTGCTCCAGTCCGTGACCAACTTTGACACATCGACTCTGAGGATTGCCGGCTCGTCCAGGTTCCCCCTCATCGCTTCACATGCGCCACCTTGAGGATTGCAAAACCAGTGCAACCCCTTGCAGGCAATGTTCATCGAGGCGATAACATCCCTGTCACGCCATCGCCTGCAACTACCGCACCACAAATCCCGACGTCTCTGCCTGTCCCCTTGGAGTTTGCCTCCGCATATCGGACAGGTCGTGCTGGTGCATCTTGGGTCTTCCTTATAGAACGGAACGCCGTCCCATGCCGCCTTGTATGAGGTCTGCCTTTCCAGTTCATATTGAGACCACGAGTTTAGCTTTCTTCTGTATTGGTTTCCCTGACCATTTCCCTTTCTGTATAATCTTCTGATTCCCCTTAGATCCTCAAATATTATTGCAGCTTTGTTTTTCTTGGCATAATTCACTATTGACTTTGATATTCTGTGGATTCTCTGCCTTATCCTTTCTGTCTGTCTTTTTCCAAGCTTGCCGTAGACTTTTTTTCTGATTCGGTGATCGTTTCTTGTGCATGTGGACTTGACATGGGTATAATTTTCCTTGATTTTGAGCATCTCTGACGTGTTCACCTGGATTATTTCTTTGTCGTTACCAAATGTGACGTTTCTCAGGTTCCTGTCGACTCCTATTGCGGATTCGGTCTGGATTGGTTCAACATCCTTGGCAATCGATATTGACATGGATTGGGGCGTTATGGTAAATGATCTTGGCGTGATGGACTGGTCGGATAAAATTCTGGCAACG
>DATIGB010000182.1:0-6810 GCA_035454985.1 Candidatus Nitrosotenuis sp. | reverse complement strand
GTCCTAGAGGCCGGGTTGAAAACTTGACAGTCGTTGATTCGGATCATACTTCCAGATCAACACATACAACGATGCCAGGTTTGGCATTAAAATTGAATCAAGCCAATACCAATGTTAAGCAACACTAATGTACTTCAAATCATTGGCTTTACTGCGAATGGTATCCAACTACAAGTTGGAGGTTGACTGGAAGCCCCGTAACTACCAAACCCCAAAACGGGCTTTCAGTCAGCTAAATATTCAATGGAGACACGAGATATAATTTGGCGACGCGCAAGTGTTTATTTACGGTGCATGCTTTCAGAAACAACATAACATTGGTAAATTAGTCTTATAAGCGATAATTGCGTACTAGTGTCATGAGTTTTCGAGTATGCATTCACTGTGGCAGAGAATATGAAAACGTGTTCAACAAGCGAGTATGCTCCATACAATGTGCGCTTGAAATGACCGGCTAGCCATCCCTTCGGCCAGTTCACCATGCAAAAGACAGGTTATCCGCCAGATGTCAGATTTACCTTCGGCACAACTGTCTGCGCTTGCGGGGTTGCCTCATACGCAGGATATGGCTTTACTCCCCATGGGCTCATTCCAAGAAATCCCCCCTCGTTAAACACGTTGTTTGGAAAAGTTCTGATATTGGTGTTAAAGTCTCGGACCCCGTCATTATAGTAAGTCCTTGCCACCGCAATTCTGTTTTCAGTTCCTGCGATCTCATCCATAAGTCTGGTGACCGTCTGGTCAGACTTTAGGTCCGGATACGCCTCATATGTAAGAATAATTTTGCTCAGGGCCTGCTCGATTTGGTTGCTCAGCGCGACTCTGCTTTCCGTGCTAGTCGAGGTTTGCCACTGGGAACGCAGCCTCGTTACGTCTTCCAGGGTTTGCTTTTCAAACTGCATGTATCCCTTGACGGACTCTACAAGGTTTGGGATCAGGTCATACCTGCGCTGCAGCTGGGCATCAACGTCAGCTGCTAACCGTTTTACGTTCTCGTCCTTGCTTTGCACTGCGTTGAATCCTGAGAAATACATCCCATACAGTGCGACAAGTACAATTATGATTATTGCGACTGCGGCGATTGCTCCGATAACGACTTTGCTTACCATTGACAACGTTGGTTTTGTTCAGTCAAATATTACCGTATTGTTGGCACTGACAGAGTCATATTGACTACCGTCCCGCCCCTCCACCACCAGAGCCTCCGCCTCCACCTCCAAAACCCCCTCCGCCCCTGCCAAAACCTCCGCCAAATCCTCCGACAAAAAACCCCCCGCCAAATCGCCTGCGGCGGCGATTTAAAATTGAGAATGCCAACGGAACTGCAAGAAACAGAAGAATCATTACAATCTGCGAATAGTCGATTTCGTCGCTTTGAGGCGGTTTTGACTGCTGGTATGACGCGTCATTGTCGACATAGCCAATTTTGTTTCCCAGGGCAATTACGGTGTCCAAGAACGCTTGATCAAAGACCTTGGCATTCCCAGTTTGCTCATAAGAATCTCTTGCAGGCACGAGGTACGAATCCAAAATTGCGCCAGCCGTTCCGTCGGTAATGTTTCCTTCCAAGCCCCTGCCAACCTCAATTCTCATCGAACCATTAGACGCATCACGTTCCAGCGAAAACAAAACCAAGACCCCGTTGTCTTTTCCCTTTTTGCCAATTCCGGTTATTCCGTCAAGTGGGACTTCGTTGAACAGATAATTCGCAAGCGAGTCTCTGTCGTTGAGCTCCTGACCGTTCTTTTTTATTCCATGTCCTGTAAAACTCGGAATTGTGTAGATAATTATTTCTGCAGACGTAGAATCGTCAACTTTTCGCAGGTAGTTGTCTATCGCTATTTTGTATTCTTGACTCAGTATGTGGGCCTTGTCATATACGTATGTAGTGCGGGATCCGACAGTTTGTGAAAACACAGGTACGGCAAAAGACACAGTCAATATCAAAAAGATCAGAGGCACTGCAGCGCGCATGACATAAGGCGCTTAGCATAATAACATAAACTTTGGTTTAAGGTAGTGCCACCCGTGTTGTGTCACGCATGTTAACAAAATGCAGTTAATAGAATTATTTTGCCAGATGCAGGCAGATGACTTTTTGTCAATGTTAAT
This sequence comes from Candidatus Nitrosotenuis sp., assembly GCA_035454985.1. Lineage (GTDB taxonomy): Archaea > Thermoproteota > Nitrososphaeria > Nitrososphaerales > Nitrosopumilaceae > Nitrosotenuis. The sequence continues at coordinate 4,698 of DATIGB010000182.1, read as the reverse complement.
CAAAAGCCACAAAATATGACCGGTTTTTGACAGCGAGGGGATTTGCAAAATATTATAATGTCAAGTGATGATTCAATAAGAAATGGGCTTGTTTAAAAAAAACGACGCAAATGAGACAAAATGCAAAAACTGCGGGCTTGAACTGCATGACTCTGAGCGCCTAAAGAGACACGTCAAAAAAGCGCACGGGCACCTGCCTGCCAAGAAGATGGATCCAGCTAGCGGCGAAGGAAGCCTTTGGTAGGTCTGATCATTCCTTAATATACTTGGTTTGACATACAATACATGTGAAATACTGCCACGATTGCTTGACGCCAATCAATCGTAATTCTCCAGAAGAATACTGCAGTTTTTGTAAAAGAGACAGAGAGCGTAAAAATTCGAACGCCGTTGCCTAGACGTGCAGATATCGCAAAAGCCCAAAAAACATTCCACAAGATCATCGGCAAACTAAACAAAAGACCATTAAAAAATTAAAACAAAAACAAGGTATAAGGAGAAAAACTCTAAAACCTGCTAAATCGCGCTCGCTCGATATCGCGGTCTTCTTTGGTCTCCTTTTTCCATTCTTTATAGTGCTCCTTGCACAGAGCACTGTGTTTTCCAGAAGACTTTACCCGCAATCCGGCTGTCTCTACTTTTGAAGTGCTAATTGAGCGCACCCCGTCATTGCTACAACCGTCAATGTTGCATTTTGCCCCCTTTGAAACAATTCCCATGTCAATATGCCCAATTAATGATATTTATGATTATACCAAGGGACTCGACTGCCATCAAGCATACGGCATGTGGTCACACATTTGCCTTTGCTGCCAATCATGCATAGTTGGATGTCCATGTTTGTTCATTGTAAACTAACTATTGGATAAAATTATGAATTTTATTAAAAATTTATTGAAGACAGATCTCAAGCAGGCACAGATAAGACACGAAGATGCGATATCTGACATAATAAACACGGACATCATAATGCTGCAAAAAGAAAGCAGCCTTCAAGACGTCATAGCCAATCTCACAATGAACAAGATAAGCAAGATTTTCATTTATGACGGGGCAAAGCCCGTCGGAGTAATAACAGACAAAGACATCATAAGATTTCTGTATATTGACAAAAGCGGAAGAAACCTAAATCAAATTCTAGCTGAGGAGTTAATGAACAGCATCTGCTTTGTGGATAAAAGACTGACATGCCAGCAGGCAGCTCAGCTGATGCTGCTCAACAAGATAAGCACTCTTGGGATTGGAAACAAAGAAAACCTTGAGGGGATAATAACAAAGTCGGATCTCATCAGATACTACATAACAAGGCAGCACGACACCAGCAACGTCTTAGATTACATGACAATCAGTTATTTTTCTGCAGGAATAGACGACAGGGTGTACGAGCTGATTAAAAAGATGATAATGTGCGACATATCGCGTGTCGTGATAACAGACCACGAGAAAAGGCCAGTCGGGATAATCACCACAGGCGACCTGTTCAAGCTAAGCATAGCCACAAACAAGATGAGCATAGTGCAATCAAGCATTGCCAACTATTTGGAAAAGGACGGATTGTGGTCAGAAACAGGGTTTGTCGGATCTCAGCTTGCCGGTGAGATAATGTCGCACGGAATAATGACAATAAGCCCGTCTATTGGAATGTCAGACGCCGCAAAGATGATTCTGGAAAAGAAAATAGACAGTCTTGGAATAAGCGAGGACGATACCCTGCTTGGAATCATCAGCAAGAGGAACATACTGCTGGCATTGGCAAAAGAAAGTGATTGCGCCGTCAGTCCAAGCCAGTAAGGGAAAGGTCAGATACTGCCTTTTGTTTGTTTTAAACACACTAGTGCATAATTCCGTTTTTATTGAAAATTCATAGTAATGAGTGACGAGGCCTATGAGTTCATCATCATGATAGTAGACGATGCGTCATTTATGAGAAAAGCGCTAAGAAAGATAATCGAGTCCGCCAGGCTTGCCACTAAAATCATCGAGGCCTCAGACGGGATAGAGGCAGTGATGAAATACAAAGAATTCAGACCCAACCTTGTAACAATGGACGTGCTGATGCCAAAGGCGGACGGAATTCAGGCACTGCGTGCCATAAAAAAAATAGACCCCGAGGCCAAAGTCATCATGGTTTCATCAAGTGGAAAAAGTCACATAGTTCAGGACGCAATGAGGTTTGGCGCATTGGATTACGTCTTAAAACCGTTTGATCATGCAAGAATGAGCGTAATTCTTAGCAAGCATGGAAGAATCTAGATCACAGACATTGCACAGATGAGATCGTCATTTTGTAGACGTCTTCTTTTTTTCAGGAGGATCTTCTGATGTTAGAGAAGTCGTCTGCTCGTCCAAGACTTTTTGTATGTCTTTTAGATCATCCATGTGTGTCTTTTGGTTTTCTATGTGGACATTGACAAGTTTTATGTATTGACTGGTATCCTTTGCAGCGCGGCACAGCTCATTCATTTGCTCGTTGATGATGTCGGCAGTCGACTTTGGTATTCGGTACAGGTTTTGCAAATAAATTGATCTCTTTTCTGCGAGGATGTCTTCAAACTCTGGGACCTTGGGGGACTTTGGAGGACTGCGGTTTTTGGACTCGTTTGCTCGCGCTAGCCGTTTGTAATGCTCCTTTGTTTTACTGTCCAAATAGCGTCGGGCCAATTAGGATTACTTTTCAGATGTCATATACTAAGTAGCGTTTGTAAAATAAGGGCGAACAATTTTGTCACAGTCAAGCCTGCTACATTACGGCACGTCATTCGTTTATAAATGGAATAATTTTGCAGTAAAACATGGGTGGATCAAAAAAGAAATCGCCGGCACAGATGGACAAGTCCCAAACTGACGAAAAGAAGGAGTCCAAAGGCAAAAAAGACAAGAAACAGGAAAAGACCGAAAAAAAGGCAGAAATCACAGTAATAGTAAATGAGGATCAAGCACTAAAGCTGATCAAATCAAACAACTACATCACCGTACAGGAACTTGCAAAACAGACAGGCGTCAAGATTTCTGCTGCAAACGCGTGCCTTTCCAACCTGACAAAAAAAGGCGCAACCAAAAGAGTTGGCGGCTTTAGCGGCCACTGGATTTATCAGCTAACTGCCTGAGATACAGAAATTACATCACCTGACTTTGCATCTTTTAACACATCAAGCCCTGAGTCAATTTTTCCAATAGGAGTCATGGACTTGGTCAGCACTACATCGGACAAGAAAAAGCAGATGCTTCCACCCGCTGGAGAAAACGCAATGTCGCCTTTTTTGAATTCCTTTCTCTGTCTTTCCACTCCGGAATTTATTGCGGTCTCAAAGTATACGATGTTTTGCCCAAGAAAATGAGCATTGCCTTCAAGTGGCAATGATCGCAGTATTGAGCTTACTGTTTTTGGTGACAGGTGACGTTTTAGCTCGCAAGTAAGCTTGGATTTGCCCTTAATCTCCACTATTAGCTGAAAACTCGACACAGAGCCAGCACTCATTCAGTCGTTTTGGCGTATGAATATATAACCGTATTATGGAATTTTTTTCACTTGTCAGATCCTGAAGAAGCCGAAGTAGAGATTACCGAAGAGGTTGAAGAGGAACCAGAGTTTGCAAGGCCCATCGGCACTGAAGAAATTGCCGAAGATACCTCGATGGAAGACGCAGTGGCAGCATACAAAAAAATCTTTGAAACCAAAGAACTTACGGACGAGGAAAGGGTCGAGCTGGACAAAAAGGTAAAGGAGATGGAACAGCGAGAGATAGTAGACACAGATCCAATTCATGACGCAGTAGAAATTCCACTTGCAGGAAAAGGCAAGATAGCAATTGGCCCCCCAACGCTGACCAGATTTGAAAAGGCAAGAATCCTTGGCGCACGAGCACTGCAACTGTCCCTTGGTGCACCACCATTCATAACAATACCAGCAAATGCCAGAACATCGCTTGACATAGCACTAAAAGAGCTCGAAGACAGAGTCATTCCAATTGTCATTAAAAGAAGGTTGCCAAACGGCGATTACCAGAATATTCCAATTGATTTTTTCAACTAATGGACAATTCGTCGACAAAACTTAAAAGAACTACGCTTTTTGAAAAAACGTAATGATTAGCATGGAAGAGACAAAACCGCACATAGAGACTGCAAATCAAACTGAGCAGCCGTATGTGTTTTACGTAAGAAACGAGCCGATAATGCAGGAAGCATTTGACGTATTCATGCTAATAAACAAACACGGAAGGGGACTGCTAAAGGCAAAGGGAAATACAATTCCAAGTGCGGTTGCGATTGCAAACATAATCGTGGAAAAAATGATGCACAACGCAGTAACGATAGAGCGCATAACTCTGGACAGCGAGAACACGGACGCGTTTGGAAAAAGAATGCTGTCAACGATTGAAATTTCTATTATTAAAAACTAGTATACGCTGCCGGGACCCCTGAGCAACATGTTTTCACATTCTTTGCAGATTGCCTCATCGATGTTCGACTCCAAGTTGTGGTGAATCTCGCAAATCAGAAGGCTTGATTTTATGTAGTTGCACAGGCTGATGAACTTTGCAAGGCTTGACGGAGTGTACGCCATGTCGGATGAAAGAATATCGCTTAGCTCGTTTATCAGCTGAGAGACCTGCTTGTCGTCCATTAGTTTTTGGATTAGCTTTGGATCTCCTCGAGTTCCGCGGATATAGTTGCTTATTGCAGCCTGCGTCACTC
>DATIGB010000181.1:0-11197 GCA_035454985.1 Candidatus Nitrosotenuis sp. | reverse complement strand
ATGACAATACCTGCTGACATACGTAATGAAAAAAAGGTACAGTCCGCAATAGAAAAGGTAATAGAAAAATTTGGCAGATTGGATATCTTGGTCAATAATGCCGGAATTCTTCCACGGATCAAGATACTCCATCAAATCAGGGAATCAGAATGGAATGAAGTAATTGATGTAAACTTGACTGGGCAGTTTCGTTGTACAAAGGCAGCGATTCCGTATTTACAAAAAAACGGCGGCAGCATAGTCAATATTGCATCGAACGCAGGACTAAAGGCATTTGATAATTTTCATGCGGACGCATACACCGCGTCAAAGGGGGCACTTGTCTTACTGACAAAGTCATGGGCATTAGAATATGCCAAAGACAAGATCAGGGTGAACTGTATTTGTCCTGGAGTTGTTGACACAGATATGACAAAAGAATTCCTCTCCACACAGGCACAAAGAGAAATGCTTGATTCAGAGTATCCGATTGGGAGAATTGGAAATGTCGAGGATGTTGCCAAATCAGCTCTGTACTTTGCGTCTGATGACTCAGGATGGGTCACGGGCTCCGTTTTGGCAATAGATGGTGGCGAGTCAGCAAAATGAGTCGCGCCTCACAGGCTCAAGCCAAATCAATTTAATATCGATATTTTAAGGAGATGTGTTGAGTCCACAGAAGAAAAGAAAGCTAAGAATCATCATATTACTATCTATGATTTGGTTTGTGATTTCCCTTCCTTTGCCATGGCTTTATAAGACACCAGAAGAGGCAAGGCCGCAAATGAACATCCTGCTTCAGATGATTGGCATCATCTCAATTCCATTCATAGCGCTTGGAATTGCCTGGACGGTAAAGCCGGAACTAACCACATAAGAAATTGTCAATCAAACTACCATTTGCAGATCCGATAAACGAGGTCGCGCTTGCCGTTGACGCTGCAATGCAGGCAAGCAAGGCAGTGATGGAAATTTATGCGCAGGATTTTGCAATAGAACACAAAGACGACGATTCTCCAATAACAGAGGCAGACCTGCAAAGTAATCAAATCATAAAGGAAGTCCTTTCAGGTTCCGGCTTGCCAATTTTATCAGAAGAGGATACGGATGACAAATCAAGATTAGGGCGTGAGAGAATTTGGATTGTAGATCCGCTTGATGGCACGAGCGATTTTGTAAACAAGACTGGTGAATTTACGATTATGATTGCACTGGTTGAAAAGAGAAAACCTGTCCTTGGGATAATTTCTAGGCCAACTACGAACATGTTGTTTTTGGCGCAAAGTGGAAGCGGCGCGTTTGTATTTGAAAAAGAGTCTTGGAAAAAAATGATCGTAAGCAAAACTAGCGAATTAAAAAAATGTAGTGCAGTTGGCAGCAGATTTCACTTAACAGAGGCCGAAAAGGAGTTTTTCAAAAGTCTTGGGGTTGAGAGGTTTGCAAGTAGGGGCAGCTCGCTGAAGGTTGCGGAAATTTGTATGGGAATGGCAGACATTTACCTTACAACCTCAAACAAGATAAAACAGTGGGATACTTGCGCGTCTTATTGCCTGATTACCGAGTCTGGAGGAAAAATGACTGACATGTATGGCAACGATGTTCTATACAACACGGAAAGACTGAACCATGAAAATGGCCTGCTTGTAACAAACGGTCTTGTACATGATCAGATAATCAAAAAATACCAGTCACTTGGCTAGGTTTTTTGATTTTAGGAAGTCTAAAAGATTTTGAACGCTTTGTTCTAGTGTTTCTTTTTCCGTATCAAGTACAAAGTCTGGATTTGGTGGGGCTTCGTATGGATCGCTTATGCCAGTAAAGTTCTTGATTTCGTTGGCACGTGCCTTCTTGTACATCCCCTTGACGTCACGGGTCTCACATTCCTGCAGTGAGCATTTTACGTATACTTCAAAGAATCTGGTGTCGTCTCCGACTATTTTTCTTGCATCCTGCCTATTTTCAATAAATGGGCTGACTAGGGAAACGCCACACGGGACGTTGTGCTTTAGGAGCAGTTTGGCTAGGTGTGCGACTTTTTTGTTGTGTTCTACTCGTCCTTCTTTTGAAAAGTCCTTTGGTGATAGCCATTCTCGTAATTCGTCGCCATCTAGTATAGCAAGGTTTGGGACGTGCTTCTGCATTGCCCTAACTATTGTAGTCTTGCCGGAACACGGAAGGCCAGTCATCCATACCACAAATGTCATTTCATTTTAACTCAAAATTATAGTTCTTAAAGACTTTACGAAAGCTGTGAGGTAAACCAGTCTTGCCTTTCCAAATATTCAATTTCCTTCATTACCGTCTCAATTTTTGTCGACACTGCTATGACTGCTTGAAATTGCTCATACATTGCCTGTTCTTCCTCCCTTGAGAGGACCTCCGGCGCTTTTTTGAAAAACTCTTCCTCCTTTGCCAGATGATCGTTTAGGTAAATGGCGTAGGTTCGCAGAAATCTTGCAACTGGCTCCCTGGCATCTTCGCCGCTTTTCCACCTCTGAACGTGTTTTGCTATATTTGCTGCAATTCTCCTGCTAAATTCGTGCTCTATTGTAAATTTCCTAATTTCTTCTTTTAGCGTATCATAGCTTGCAACACAGGCAAAGTACGAGTCCTCCTCTCTTGAATAATGGATAGCGTCCAAAAATTCGGAGATTACAAAGACGATTTTTTCCAAATCAGAGATAGGAATCGGCTTTTCTGCGTACAAGTCATGGTAGCATTTTATGACGAGTTTTTCTAGACGCCGTATTTTTAGGTGGTCTTGTAAAAGGGTTTCAGTCGCGCTCATTTGGTATGGGTGCAGTTTTCTGGATTATAAATTAGGGTGAACAAACCTTGCAGTCACATTTCATCATGCCAGCCTTTTCCATACAGTTGTCATGCTTTTCTTCAAAACATTTGAGACAGATTACCATGAATGTGGTAAGATTACTTCACTATTATCGGTTTGTCTTCACAGCACAGAGTTAGAGTTTGCGCCATCAAAGTTTATTGTGACGCCAGACAGATACTTGATTTTGTTTTCAACTATACACCTGACAAAATTTCCAATTTCAGAAGGCTCCCCCAGCCTTTTCATGGGGAGCGACTCGGCATATTTGCCAGTATCTCCAACCAGCTCCTTCATTCTGTCTGTATTGATTGGCCCTGGCGCAATGTTTACACAGCTGATGTTTTTTGATGCGAGTTCCTTGCTCAGTATTTTAAAGACCGCGGTGAATGCAAGGCGATACGCACTTGAGATTATCAATCTTGGATTTGGCTCCTTGATGACATTGGACGTTATGACAAAAACGTATCCGCCGTTTCTTACCTTTAGTTTTTGCAACAACAGACAGAACCCCAAAAATAGCTGGTTGTGGTATTTTTGCCAGTCCTTTTCTGTTACGTCATAGAACTGTTTTGGGGCAGGACCACCCGTGTTCAAAACCAAAATGTCTGTCTCCCTGTGCTTTTTAATGAAATTTTTGACACTGCTCAAATCTGACGTGTCAATATCCTTTCGTGATGCGGCAAGCACGTCACATCCAATAGATGACAGGGATTCGGCAATTGCCTTTCCCATCCCACTTGTGCCTCCAAGAACGATTGCTCTCATCAGAGAGTGATATTACCGCAATTCATTTTAATTTACTGCTCAGTCTAGGCCAAAGAGGATTACTTTTTTTGTGTCATGTTGGACTAGTCCAAAATGTGGCCTTGCATGGGCGCCATTATGATGTCCTTGCGGCCCTCCAAGTCCCACTCGGAACAGGTAGTTGCTGTTTTTGGCAATATCGAACTCGCGTTTTTGCACAACAAATGATCCTATTTTTTCTGTCGTGGATCGAAACGGCCAGATGTTTGTGATTTCATTTTCGGTTTGCTGTATGGCTGCCTCCATGTGCTGGTGTCCGCACAGTATGATAAAGTTCTCAAAACTGGATTTTCCTTCCTCGAATGCGGAGGATGCCTTGTAATGGTATCCATAATAGCTGTAAAACTCGTTATCTTCCTCAGATAGTCTTTGCCATGTTTTCTGGCATAGCCATGGATCAGTTCCTTCCGTGGTTATCTTTTGCGGGTTTATTGGTCCGCCATGGACGCAGAGAAGTTTGTTTTTTGTATCGATTACCTGCTGCTCCCCAAATGTTCCGTCGTTATTTTGCTGAAAGAATTCCAAGTCCTGCTCTGACAATAGTTCGTGAGCCTTTACGCTTGAGTATGAGCTGCCGCTGATTGATTTTTTATACAAAAATCCCTCATCGTGGTTTCCCATCACGGATATGAGGGGGTAATTTTTTGACAGGTCTTGCATTTTTTGCAAAACCTCTTTTGGACCGGTTCCCCTTTCCAACAGATCGCCTAGATTGATTATTCTTGACACTTTACCGTATTTTTCCTCAAATTCGAAGGAAGAGGTAATTTTTAGAATTGCCTCCAGTCCTCTGATATCTGCATGAATGTCGGAAAATACTAGATCCATTTTTGATGAAATGTTTTGGAATTATAATATAATGTGATCACCTCCCACAAAAAATTGGCCTCGTGCCGCATTGGAATTGGTTTTGTGGCGTGGTGCCAAATTGGTCTATAGCAGTTAATAAAGCAAGTACGCACAGGTTATAGATTAAGCACATTCATTGTTGCCAAATGTACGAGGATCTGGTAAAGGAGGCAATACGTGAACAAACGGCCGGCAGCGCATCTTCCATAATACAAAATACGGTTCCAAGTGATGTAAGGGGATTCATCCCGGATTTGGTATCGCAGTTGGACCAAGGAGCAGATCCATCAGACGTTGCAGACCAGGCCTTAAACAAGACATTTGACATTGTGCAGTCGTCCTTGTTGGGAGATGCGTCAAACCACGTAATTGATAAATTCGGGCACAGAATAGTGGATCTGCTTTTTGGGGTACCATTTCTGAACATACTGCAAAAGGCATCATTACTCATATCAAACAGCACAAATCCGTTTTAGTCCGTGTATGAAAACGACGCGCATCTGCAACCCTTCATGAGGCATTTGCCGTTTTTGTCATGTATGGCATGATCGTGAAAGCAGCCAGCCAGTATGTTTTTGCATCTCATGTATTTGATTTAGGATTTCTAATTAATTTGATTTATGCCATCGCTACCTGAATTTGTCTTGACTCGTGTTTGCAGATGTCCTTGTGCAGATTTGCATATGTTTCTTGCTTGAATGTCAGATCGCATCGGTAACATTTCCAAGCTGTTGTTGTCATGATTATACAACTGCATTTTCATATATAATTAAGGCGTAGCTTTTATTCATAGAAATGCTCAGTGCCACCATTCACGATTAGAAAACTGTGTTTTTTATTCCGCTGGCGGTGCGGCAATTTTACGCAAAAGTGGCCTTGCAATGACTGGGGTTACCATTGTGGTAATAAAACAAATCGCGACAGAAACGGAAAACAGGGTAATATCCAAAATGCCAATCGAAAACGCCAGCGAGGTTATTGTCAGTCCCACGGTTCCCCTCCCATTCAACAATGATGCAATGGCAAGACTTTCCTGTTTAGAGAACCCGCATACCTTTGAGCCAACATATCCGCCAAGCGTCTTTCCAAATATCCCAAATACTACCAAAAGTGCCAAAAGCGGAACAACGTTTTCCAATGACTGCCCGCTGAATTTCATGCCAATTATGGCAAAGAACAGGGGGGCAAAGAAACCAAATGTTATGCCAGATACTATGCCATAAGCACGATCTGCCTCCTTTTTCCCAAGTAGCCTATCGCTGAAGATTAGTCCTGCAAAGAAGGTCCCTATGATAAAATGCAGGCCCGCATACTGTGCGGTTATGGATAAGGTAATTGCAACAATTATTAAAATTCCAAATATTGCCTCCCTCGTTTTTGTTTTCGCAAAGAAGGATTCCAGTCTATGCGGGAACCAGCGGTTGATTTTGTGAATTGCGTAGGCAAGAAAGGCAATCCCTACTAGATAGCCGACTATCTGCAGCGCAGATATTCCGAGCTCGCCAAAATTAAACGGCGTTCCCTCCGCCGCATGCAATTGTAGAATTACCGCAAGAATCACGAGCGATATTATGTCGTCAATGACAGCAGCTGACAGTACGGTCGTGCCGATTTTGGTCTTTAGCACCCCGAGCTCCATCAAGATTATTGCACTGACTGGAACCGATGTTACTGACAACAGCAGCCCGATAAAAAGAGACTGGATTGTAGATAGACCAAAGAGGCTTGATATTTCGTATCCTACAAGAAACGGGATGGTCAGCGATATTATAGATATTATAAATGCCGATTTTCCTGCTTTTCGGATTTCTCTGAGGTCCATCTCAAGTCCGATTAGCAGCATTACAAAGAATATGGCAACTGTTGAGAGCAGTTCAAGATTTTCGTTTGGCTGAACAATTCCAAATAAAGTCGGCCCAAGTATTATTCCTGCAAGCAGTTCTCCAACTAGTGCCGGTTGCTTTATTCTACGAAACAGCTCCCCCAGAAGTCTTGCTCCAGCAAGTAGAATTACTACACTAATGAATACCTGTTCTAAGCCCACCATTTACTTGAATATTTCACAGTAAATTAGAATATATCGAATTATTCAAAGATTAATACTCTTTAGTTCATCCTGAAAATTTAAGAGTCTCCCCCCATTCGTTGATTTGTTGTCAGTTACAATAATTGCTGGAAAAGCATCGGAAGATTTGGCAAAAAAACTAGCTAAAAAGCTAAAGGCGAACTTTATCTCATCGGATCTCAGGGTTTTCCCTGACGGGGAGAGTAAAATCACTATAAAAGCCAAACCAAAAAAGGGCAAGATCATAATTGTAAATTCCACGTGCCCCCCAGTCGATTCAAATCTAATGCAGACACTGTCCTTAATCTCAAAAGCAAGACAGTATACATCTGATATAATATCGGTCATACCATACCTGGGTTATGCAAGGCAGGATAGAGAATTTCTCCCAGGCGAAGTTGTAACGCTTTCGGTCATAACAAAACTGCTCAAGGCAGCCGGTGCATCCAAGGTGATAGTTGTTGACATCCACAGCCAGATTGGTCTGAAGCACTTTGATATTCCAGTCAAGAACATCTCTGCTGTACAAGAGCTTGTAAATCATTTCAAAAAGCTAAAGCTAAAGGATCCGCTTGTTGTATCGCCTGATCTTGGAGGAGCGGCTAGAGCAGAGGAATTTGCAAAATTATATGGGACTGATTTTATTGCGCTCAAAAAACAAAGAGACCGAAAGACAGGCAAGGTTGAAATCATGACTTCAAATTTGGACGGGGTGAAAGGAAGGGATTTGGTTCTAGTTGACGACATGATCAGCACGGGCGGCAGCATAGTAAAAGCAACCGAGTTTTTAAAAAAACAAAGGTGCAGAAGAGTCTATGTTGCATGCACGCATGCCTTATTGATTGACAATGCGGAAAAAAAGATAAGAAACGCGGGTATTTCAGGGATCATTTCCACAAATACAATTCCAGGAAGTACCTCTATAGTCGATGTGTCGGGGATCATAGCAAAGGCAATCTAGGATGCCGGAAAGCTTCTTCATCGTCTCAAAAGAATATCCGGATCTTGCAGTAGACGAGGTCGTAACAATTGCAAAAATGTACGACAGGTTCTGCAAGATAAGATCCATTTCAAACCTCATAATCTTGCAGTCAAAGACCCCCTGGGAAAAAATTGCAAGGCGCGCTACATTTGTGAAAACTGCGGGCCAGATAGAGCGGAAAATGTCTGGCGTCTTCCTTGGCGAGAAAAATTACAGTCTGCTCTTTGGCGCAAAATCATTTATGTGCAAGGCAATCAACCTTTCACAAAAGACAATCGATACTCCCGAAGTGGAGCGATCGTTAGGAAACATGGTTGTAACTTTTTGTAACGCAAAGGTTTCCTTGGAAGATCCGGATGTTATCATTTATTTGATATTCACAGATACTGAAAATTTCTTTGGCTTTGCAACAAGATTCAAACCGCAAGAACGGCCAAAAAAGCCAACAAAATTCCACCACGAGTTGGACTGGAAGCTGACACGTGCAATGATCAACCTTGCCAGACTAAATGATGACGAAACGGTGTGCGATCCCTTCTGCGGCACAGGAAGTACGCTTTTAGAGGCAGAGTCCATGGGATTAAAGTCAATTGGAATTGATTTTGATGAGAAGATGTGCAACATATCAAAAGACAACCTAAAGGAGAATAATTTCAAATCCAAAGTCATCAACCAAAGCTATGACTATATGCTACAGATCAAGGACAGCTTTGATGGCATAGTAACGGATTTGCCGTATGGAACTGCGTCAAAAGTATCAGAGCCCCCCCAAAAACTGATGCAAAATTTTGTGTCCAAAATACCACGGGGCAAAAAGTTTGCAATCATGTGCAAGAAAGGCCTTGATGCAAATCTCAAGATAAAACTAACAAAAAAATATGAAATCTATAGACATAAGAGCTTGACAAGGATGATTTTGATAAAATGAAACTGGTGTTTTTAGGCACATCGGCTGCGCAGCCAACAGAGAACCGCGGACTGTCATCCACATGTCTTGAGAAAGACGGCGAAATTCTGATGTTTGATGCGGGAGAAGGCTGCCAGGTTTCCTATCTAAGATCAAGGTTAGGGTGGAACAAAAAGATGAAAATTTTTGTAACTCATCTGCACGGTGATCATTGTATTGGAGTCTTAGGACTGTTGCAGACAATGACCTTGCAGCACAGAACGGAGCCGATGGAGATCTATGGACCTGATGGAATTGACATATTCATAGGTGAGAATGTCAAGATCCTAAACTTTGGTTTGTCATTTCCAGTCAAGATAACCACGGTGAGGCCCGGACTAGTATGCGAGGAAAAAACTTATTTCGTATATGCGGAAGAGGCGGAGCACTCTACTTTGGCATTTTCGTATTTGTTCCAAGAAAAGGACAGGCCGGGAAAATTTGACTTGCAGAAAGCAAAAAGCTTGGGAATTCCAGAAGGCAGCCTTTGGCACGATCTACAAATGGGAAGGGAGATCACATTTGGAAACAAGATAATAAAACCATCAGATGTCGTGGGAGAAAAGAGACCCGGGAAGAGAATCGGAATATCTGGAGACACAAGGCCTACAGAAAAACTTGAAGCGTTTTTCAAAAACTGTGACTATCTTAGCTTTGATTCCACATTCTCAGATAAGATAAGGGAAAAGGCGGCGGAGACAGGTCACAGCACGGCAAAAGAGGCAGCTGTCCTTGCAAAAAATGCAAATGTTTCAAATTTGATCCTGACTCATTTTTCTGCGCGATACAAGGACGAGTCGGAGCTGCTTGAAGAAGCAAAGGCCATACACAATTCAGTAATTGCAGCAAAAGATCTGCTTGAGATTGAGATAAGATAGGCATGTTTGAGGCGGTATCAGACCAAATCAGAGACGCCAAAAAAATTGTCTTTGTGACGGGGGCAGGAATTTCACAGGAAAGTGGCATTCCAACATTTAGGGGAAAGGACGGCTACTGGAGAAAATATGATCCGATGCAGCTTGCAACAATTGATGCGTTCTACCAAAACCCAAAGCTTGTCTGGGAATGGTACGAGGACAGAAGAAAGAACATTCTTGCTGCGCAGCCAAATAAGGGCCATGTGGCAATCTCCGATCTTGCCAAACGCGTGAATGTTATCGTGCTGACACAAAACATCGACGGATTGCATCAGAGAGCAGGAAGCAGGCAAGTCTTTGAGCTTCACGGAAGCATAATCAGAATAAAATGCACGGTTTGTGACTTCAAAGACGATATCACAGATGGGTTTGATGAGCTGCCTCCAAAATGCAAATGCGGCGAGATCCTAAGGCCGGATGTTGTTTGGTTTGGTGAAGCCTTGCCTCAAGATATCTGGCACGAGGCCATAAATCATGCAAAAAGCTGTGATGTTATGATAATTGCGGGAACCTCGCTGGCCGTATCGCCTGCAAATACCCTACCAATCTTTGCAAAACAAAACGGAGCTACGCTAATTGAGATAAATCCTGAGCGGACGTCCATGTCTGGAGATATGGATTTGTCGCTTAGGGAGACGTCTGCAAATGCGTTGCCACATTTGGTTTCATTGTTAGAATAATTTGTACGCTCTGAGAGCCGAGCTTTAGTTGGGCGGCTGTGTAAATACGCCATAGATAGTAGTGTCTTGATTTCCCTCTGGGTTGTACACGGAAGACGATACTGTGCCATAGTCTGGATGTTCCACTACCATTTCTATTATGTGAGGGCTGGTGGATACATCGTTTACGTCGGTCTCGAACTTTGATGAAAAAAACTCGCCTGAGAACAGTTGCTTCTCGGAATTTTTCAGTATTACTGTCACTTTGGTTGTTTTGCCGGAGGTATCTTCATACTGGATAGAAACCATGTTGCCATCATGCCTTACTGTCTTTAGTTGCAAAGTCTCAAAGACTTTGGAGCTTGGTAATGGCTCTACTGAAATTGCTCCGGTGCCGACAGGATTTGTTGCCTCTGTTACCTGGACTGGTTCTTGTTTTCGAAATTTACAGTTTTCTAAATCGATTGTATGTGTTAGTTCTTTTTTGCCATTTACCGTCTTGACCATGCCAGGAACTGAAATTTTGCATTTTTGCTGTTCTTCATCTTTTTCGTACACTTGGCCATAATAGACTTGTGGGTTTGTTGGCGAGACTATTTTGTCATGTATCTGTTTGACGGGGTTTAGATCATCTGAACTCGGTGTTATTGTTTCAATTTTGTTTTCTACTGCATTTACTGTTCGATCTAGCGTACCGTCAACTGCGTGAACTGTCTTATCCTTCAAATTGCCAACGTTATCTGCAACGGCATTAAAAGCGACATTCGTGCTGGAAGGTAATTTTGCTAAATAAGGGTAAAGAGAGAATCCTCCTATGACCAGTATTGCGCTCACTATGGCTAGCTTTAGTAGCATCCAAGTGAGTGTTTTGTAATTGCGATAAAAGTCCAGAAATTTATTCTAGCTGAGTAAGTAGGAAAAAAAGCTGACTAGTGCGCTAGTCAGTCAGCCATTCTATTACGCGCTCGATGTTTTTTGAGCGTATGGTGATCTTAATTGGCCCCAAGGCAGATTCTTCTGCATGCTCACAAAGTGAAACGGTGTTGACAAACGCGGCTTGCTTGTTGAGATAAAACCAGGTCTCATCGCCCTCCAAATTGTTGTCCAAAAAACGCAAGTAGACGTTTTGTGAGTGGTGCTTTTGAATCGATTCCCGAATTTTT
>DATIGB010000180.1:0-10317 GCA_035454985.1 Candidatus Nitrosotenuis sp. | reverse complement strand
GGATTCAAAATATACAGAGGCAAAAACAAAAAAGGAAAAAACATTCACTAAAACAAACTGGGGCGCAAGACCTAGCGATGGCACACCTGAGGAAGACTGGTCAAGATACACAAAGCAGACAGAACAGTCAGACCCGTTCTTTTGGAAAAGCTATGTTGCAGAGTTTTGGAAAAACTACGAGTCAAAAAACAACCAGACAAAAAAGCCCTATGACTTTAAAATAATACAGGAAAAGGAGCCAAGCCTTTTGGTTGATGTGGATCACAGCAGGTGCATTGGATGTTGCAGCTGTGAGATAATTGCGCCGGGGGTTTTTGCAGTGGATAAGCTGTCCAAGATGAATCCAAAATCAAGTGTGATAAACCAAAGGGGCGCAAAATCAGACAAGATAATGGATGCGGCACAGACCTGCCCGACAAAGGCAATACACGTAGAGGAAAAAGAAACTAAAAGAAGACTGTACCCCTACTAGTTTGATTTAATTTTGTTCAACACGTCATCAAATTCCTTGTCCGAAAGACTTGGCCTCTTGGTAAACATGCTGTGAATTGGACCAGCAGAGTCGTGCAAGCTGCGAGGAACCAGATGCACATGAACGTGTGGGACTTCCTGCCCGCTCTCCTTTCCGTTGTGAATGGCCACCAGCGTGGCACCGGTGATTTTGTCTACCATTGAGACGACCTTATGTACGGTCTCAAAGAGGTCTGCATTGTCGGCAGGCGACATGTCCTGGATTTTTCCGTAGTGGTTTTTTGGTATGACAAGGGAATGGCCAATAGCCAAAGGAAACGCGTCTAAAAATGCCAGTGACTTTTGCGTTTCAAGTATTGTTCTGGCTCCGATTTGACCTTTTACAATTTTACAGAATATGCAGTCCATGATTCAGACACTAATCGTATGTGTTATGTATGGTCATATTTTAGAGTGACGCACTTGAATGCAAAACCGCGAAATACATTATAATGGACGAGCCAAACCAAGAGTGCGATTGGCAATAAAGAACATTACAGTTTTGGGATCAGGCATAATGGGACACGGTATTGCCCAGGTAAGTGCCATGTCAGGATACAACGTGGTACTGCGCGACATCGAGCAGCAGTTTTTGGACAAGGCACTTGAGAAAATCAAGTGGAGCCTTGAAAAACTAGTATCAAAGGAAAAGATAACAAAATCACAGTCAGATGAAATTTTTTCTAGAATCAGTACGCAAGTAGACCTCAAGGAGGCAGTAAAGTCGGCGGATTTGGTAATAGAGGCAGTCCCAGAAATAATGGACCTGAAAAAAAAGGTTTACTCCGAGCTTGATCAAGTCGCTGGCAAAGACGTAATTTTTGCATCAAACACAAGTACACTTCCAATTACTGAAATTGCAGACATTGTAAGCAGCCCAGAAAGATTTATTGGCATTCATTTTTTCAACCCGCCTCAGCTGATGAAGCTTGTCGAGGTAATACCTGGACAGAAAACCTCGCCAGAAATTCTCAACAAGACAGTAGAATATGTAAAGTCAGTGAAAAAAGAGCCAGTGATATGCAAAAAAGACGTTCCTGGATTTATTGTCAATCGCCTGTTCATCCCGCTTGTCCACGAGGCATGCTGGCTAAAACAAAGAGAAAATCTCAAAATGGAAGAAATTGATTCTGCAGTGAAATTCAAGATGGGATTTCCAATGGGGATATTTGAGCTTGCGGACTTTACCGGAATGGATGTGATACACAAGGCAACAATAGAGCTGGAATTGCGCGACAAGAAAGTCATACTGCCACACCCAGAAGTCGGGCGTCTGTTTGGCGAGAAGAAGCTCGGACAAAAGTCAGGAGAGGGGTTCTACAAATATTCGGATGAGAAATACGAGCGAGTCCAGCTGGATGAGAATCTTGCCAAGCGGTGCAACCCGATTCAGCTGGTTGCAAACATTTTGAACAATGCAGCATGGCTTGTGACAAACAAGGCAAGCGACATTGCAGAAATAGAAAAGGCAGCACAGCTTGGGCTTGGGCTCAGAAAGCCGTTATTTGAAACGGCAAAGGAGATCGGAATTAAAAATATTGTAAGCGAGCTAAATGATCTTGCAAGAAAACACGGCGAGTTCTACAAGCCGGATCCTCTGCTTGTGTCTATGCAGTGATTTGGCTTAGAATGTAAGCCACTGCCTCCTTTGGCGTATCGACTCCCACGATTTTCACGCTTTGCCGATAATCAAGGTACTGATCTGCGTATTTTGATGCAATGCCGCCGGAATTCTTTAGTGAGGCTATTGGCTTTTTGTTCATGTATGCGGCACATGTTTCTGACAGCGTCCCAGAGCCGCCGCCTACTATAATCACGCCATCTGCAGACAGGGCGTTTAGAAAGTCCCTCGACAGGCCAAGGCCGCTTGGAATTACAACATCGCAATACTCATTTGCAAACGAGGGATCGTCCTGCGGGATTATTCCAATTGTCAGGCCGCCGGCGTCATGTGCGCCGTGTGATGCGGCCTTCATCACGCCTCCAAGGCCGCCAGTGATCAGGACAGAGTCAGATTTTGCAACCTCCACGCCGACGGCGTATGCGATTTTTTCCAGCTCTGGGGTGCAGCCGCTTTCATTGTTCCCAACCACAAGAATTTGTCGCTTTTTTGGCAATTGGGATTTTTTGATCCCTGAGTCAAATATCTCTTTCAGAGAGGCAAGATCATTTTACCAAGCGTAAAGGATATAAAATTAGGACAGTAATTCAAGGCATGTCAAAACGCACAATGCCAGTATGTTTTACGGCGGAACAATACGCGAAAATTGAAAAGATTGCCAAAGAGAGAGGCATGGTAAACGCAAGCCAGGCAATCGAAAAGCTGCTAAAAGAGATCTAGAGCATTTTTTTATCCATATTTTATTTTCATCCCGCATGATTACGTTTTTTAAAGAAATTGTTTGTGACTAAGCATGGGACTGTTTAGCAAAAAGCCTGCAATTTGCACAGTTTGTAACAAAGAGACAACACATAAGCACAAGCCAAAAAAGGAGTGGAACATGCAGTACCCACTTTGCGCAGACTGCTACATGAACACAATGAGCCAGTACTATTACGGGACCTTCAAGCAGAAATGCGTAAAATGCGGAACCCAGCAAAAGATTACCGATCTGTGGGAGCCAAGGTGGCAGTGGGACATGGAGGGGCTCTTGTGTAAATCATGTTTTGACGCAAAGGAAATCGACTTTAAGGAAAAAAAAGAAACATGCAGCATTTGCGGCACAAAGATGAACTTTTTCAGATACAACCCAAAGAGCGAGTGGAAAATCGAGGGCCAGCTGTGCAGAAAGTGCTGGGACGAACAGAAGGAAACGCACCGATGAGGTTCATAAGGCAGAAGATCAAGTGCGACAAGTGCAGCCTAGAGTTTTCCTCCCAGGAAAAATTCATGCAGCACCAAGAGATAGTTCACGGCAAAAACATTCCGTATGACTGCAGGGAGTGCAACGAGAATTTCTCAAACATGGAGGACATGCGGAGCCACCTGCAGAGACACCACAGCTACAAAAAGGAAAGGACCTAAATCGCCTGTACGGACTTGACAATCGGAGGTCTTACTTTGTTAAAGACCCTAAAGCCACAGATGCATTTTATTTCAGGCAGTCTGCTAAGCTCGGTGTTTGTGACATTGGTTCCGCACCTGAGGCATTTGTAAATGACATCGAACTTTTCTGTCACTGGAATTGCTTCGGTTGCTTCGACTGGAGGCTCAGACATGTGTTTTTTCAGTGGCTCGATAATTTAAGGCTATAATTTTATTTCAGGGATAATTCGATGTAAACGTCATCTGGGATTTTAAGTCGCATTAGTTGTCTTATTGCCTTGTCATCTGCGCTAAGATCGATTATTCTTCGGTGCATTCGCATTTCCCATTTTTCATATGTTTCGGTGCCGTTGCCGCATGGTGATTTTCTTGTAACGACGTTGAGTCTTTTTACTGGGAGCGGTGTTGGGCCTTTTACCTTGACGCCGGTTTTTGTTCCAATGCCCATAATTTCAGTGCAAACCCCATCTAGTTTTGGGAGATTGGTGCTGGTTAGCTTGATTCGGGCAGACTGGGTCATCTAGATCAAGCTGGTTTGTATTCTTCTGTAATATCCTTAATGATTCCCGCAGCGATTGTTGCACCCATGTCTCTGAGTGCAAATCGTCCCATTTCTGGAAAGTCTTTGAAGGTTTCAACACATGTTGGTCTTACTGGTCGAATTTTCACAATTGCAGAATCGCCAACTTTTAGGAACTTTGGATTTTGTTCATCGATTCCCCCAGTTGCTGGATTTATCTTTGCTTCAAATTCCGTAATTGTCGCTGCAACTTGTGCTGTGTGAGCATGCATTACTGGTGTATAGCCAGGTGCAAGTGCTGTTGGATGATGTATGATTATGATTTGTGCTCTAAATTCCTTGGCAACCTTTGGTGGATCTGCTGGGTGACCCAAGACATCGCCTCTTTTGATATCTTTCTTTTCAATACCTCTGAGGTTGAATCCGATGTTATCTCCTGCTTCGGCAGATTGTAATTGTGTGTGGTGGGTTTCAATTGATTTGACTTCCCCTACTGCGCCAGATGGCATTACTATGATTTTATCACCAGGCTTGAATGTGCCAGTTTCTACTCTTCCTACTGGGACTGTTCCTACACCAGTGATGGTATAGACGTCTTGAATTGGTAGTCTGAGTGGTTTTCCAACTGGTTTCTCTGGAGCCTCAAAGTCATCAAATGCTTGCAATAGTGTCTTTCCAGTCCACCATCCCATGTTCTCTGATTTCTTTACTAGGTTGTCTCCTTTCCATCCAGATACTGGAATGATTGGTACTTTTTCTAATTTGTAACCGACGGATTTCACTAGTTTTTCTGCCTTTTCCTTTGCAGCCTTGAACGCCGCTTCGGAATAATTGCTGTCATCCATCTTGTTAATTGCGACTATAATTTGTCCTACTCCGAGTGTCTTGAGCAGGAATGCGTGCTCTCTTGCTTGTCCACCCGGTGCAATAGCAGTGTCTGTTTCGCCTTCTTTTGCAGAGAGGACCAGAATTGCTGCGTCTGCCTCAGATGCGCCAGTAATCATGTTTTTGATAAAGTCTCTGTGACCTGGGGCGTCGATTAGTGTGAAGAAGTACTTTGGGGTCTCGAATTTTTGAAACGCCAAGTCGATTGTAATGCCTCTTTCTCTTTCGTCTTTAATGTTATCCATGACCCACGCATACTTGAAAGTGTCACCTTTTCCGGTCTTTTCAGACTCTGCCGCATGAGCTGCAATAGTCCTTTCGTCAACTAAGCCCATATCCATTAGGAAATGACCCATAGTAGTCGATTTACCGTTATCAATGTGTCCAGTTACAATCAAGTTCAAGTGTGGTTTTGTTGCCATAGTGATGTGCTGCTTAGAGGGGTTTATTACCGTTGCGATTTTTTCAATACTTTTTCTCAATTGTTGAATTTTTTTTGATCAGAAAACTTGGGATTGTTTCATCATCGAACTGCCAACAAAAACAATTGGCTTTTTTCCATCGTTGAGCGGTTTCCAATATTCGCAAACGTCAGTTCCCGAGGCAATTTTGAAAATACTTGCCCTTTTTTCAAAATATCGGTACTTGTATAATAGTCGCGATCCAGCACGACCACGTTTATCATGGCGGCAAATCCCCACTAATCTTTTGGCACTCTTGCCACACCCAGAACAGTCAACTGATCTCAAGGCGATTGTAAACCAGTCCGCATAGGTCCAAGTTGTTTTACGACTTTGTTTTTGTTCTGAATTTTGATTCAGTCCATAGGTTCCAGTTAACAGCACTGAATGCAGTTTAGAGATGTTTCGTCTGGGTTTGAAAATGAGCAAACCCCGGTACGTATGCAATTCGCAAGTAGGATTTATTCAGAATATTCTAGCCACAATACTATAAATCGGAGATATAATGACAAAAAATAATGAAAGTTACAGTTTCTGCAATAAAGGCCGATGTTGGAGGAATCGGCGGCCACACAAGACCAAGCGACGGTCTGCTGGATGCGGTAAGAAAGACAGTCAAAGACGCAGGCAATCTTTTGCTCGACTACTATATCGGCTACTCTGGTGACGATGTCCACATTATCATGTCTCACACAAAGGGAGTAGACAATCCTGAGATTCACGGGCTGGCGTGGAAGGCATTTGAGGCAGGAACACAGGTTGCAAAAAACGAGGGCCTTTACGGCGCAGGCCAAGATCTGCTAAAGGATTCTTTTTCTGGAAACGTAAAGGGGATGGGCCCAGGCGTTGCAGAACTTGAGTTTGAGGAGCGACCAAACGAGGCATTTACGGTTTTGGCAGCTGACAAAACAGAGCCCGGGGCTTTCAATTATCCGTTTTATCGATTATTTGTTGATGCACTGAGCAACACAGGACTCATCGTAAACAAGTCACTTGCATCCGGAGTAAAGTTCAACATCATGGACGTGGAGGCAGGAGAAATTGCAGAACTTGTTTTGTGGGAAGACAAGCCAACTCTGGAAGCTGCACTGATGTATCCGGGAAGATACGTAGTCTCTTCGGTATACACAAAGTCAGGCGAGCCAATAGTTGCAGCGTCTACAGACAGACTGCACAACATTGCCGGGACTTATGTCGGAAAGGACGATCCAATCGCGGTAGTAAGAACGCAGAAGAACTTTCCTGCCACAGAAGAACTTGGAAGCGTCTTTAACAATCCTCATTACGTGGCTGGCAACACACGCGGAAGCCACCACATGCCATTAATGCCAGTCAAGCTCAACACTGCTGCCTCAATTGATTTTTGCATTCCAATCATAGAAGCTCTGGTGTTTTCCATGCACAACGGCAAATTCACTGGACCGTTTGACGGGTTCTCAACTCCGGACTGGGACTACATACGAGAAATTGCAACCAAAAAAGCACTCGCAATGAGGAGCCAGGGGTTCATCCACCCAGCAACGCTCGTTCCAGCAGAGCTCGAGTATGCAGAAGGCTACAAGGCAGCACTTGAGGGACTAAAGAAAAAGATGAAGCCCCTTGAGGAGGCAAAGTCCTACGGCAGCAAAAAATACGAAGATCCCGACTAAGCAAGAATCGTCAACAAATACAGCAATAAGGTTAAGTGTTAGGATCAAGAATCACAAACATGAGGCTTAGTCCCCTCGATTTTGTAAAGTCTGCCCTGCTTGGGTTTGGAATAGTTTCTGTATCACATGTAATTTTCACGGTATTTAGTCAGACCATACCAAGCGCAGTCACAGGATTTTTCAAAGATGTTGGGGCGGCGTTCATTTTGATAATGGTTTTTGTGTTCGCGTTCACGTGGTTTCTAAAAGCAAGGCCTCACAACAGACCGAAAAAATATGCAGTCATTGTTTTTGATGTGTACGGAAACGAAACTGAGATAGACGGCCTGAGAACTGACTTTAAGAATCACGATGTGGCATGGAGCTTTATGAAGCAGTACAAAAACGACTACCCTCTGCACAACTTTGCAATGGTCTCCGATTCCTCCGACACAGACAAGAAAACAATTTTCAGGTACATCTAAAATCATAAGCGCTAAATACCAAGCAGATTCCATTTTAATAAAATGCCGCTAGACGTAATACAGGAAAAGAACCTCACGGAGATAATTGACTATGCGCTAGAATACCCAAGCATGGTGCTTGCCGCAGCAAAAAGCAGCAACACTGGCGGCTCGCTAGTTGACTTTTCATACGGACTTTACATAGGATACATATCTGGCGTGTTTTTTGACAAGTTTCTTTTGCAGAACAATCGATTCCTAAATGACGACGAGATGGGCGACTTTTACTCCAAGCTGGCAAACAGAAATCCTGAGATCATGCTAAAAATCAAGACCCACCTGAAACTAAAGTAGACGCGCAAAGTGCAATTTGAAAAAGTCATTCTTTGATGGCGGAAGTTTTGGCCCACTCAGACTTTTATTCAAGAATAAATAAAAAAACCCAGTGCAATTCTCGTTAATATCTGACACCTTTGAGAAGATGGAGGCCACCACAAAAAGACTGGAGCTCACCCAGCACCTGGTGGACTTGTTCAAGGTGACGCCAAAAGAAAGCATTTCAAAAATAGTGTATTTGATTCAGGGCAAATTGCGGCCAGACTTTGAGGGAGTCGAGCTTGGGGTAGCTGAAAAACTTGCAATCAGGGCAATTGCAAAATCATCTGGAAGCCCGGTTAGAAAAATCCAGGACCTTTTTTTTGAGGACGGCGACTTGGGCCATGCCGCATCAAAGGCACTTGAGCAGAAAACACAGACAACATTTCTCATGCAACAGATAACTGCTGAGAGAGTCTACGACACTTTGTTCAAAATTGCAAAGCTGGAAGGCGCAAGATCTCAGGACATGAAGATGAAATACATCTCAAGTCTCCTAAACGATGCCACGCCGCAAGAGGCAAAGTTCATTCTCAAAATAGCAATGGGCACGCTGAGGCTCGGCATTGCGGACAACACGGTAATGGATGCGCTTGCGATTGCATATACGGGCTCTCGTGCAAACCGCGAAAAGCTCGAGGCGGCCTACAATGTGTCATCAGACCTTGGAAAGGTTGCAGAAATTGTTGCAGAGAAAAACCTGGACGGCCTAAATGAGTTCCACGTTTCGCTGTTCAGCCCGATTCGGCCAATGCTTGCAGAGCGCGTCAAGAGCGCAAAAGAGGCGGGCGAGAAACTTGGCAAAGAGTTTGCAGCAGAATACAAGCTTGACGGGGAACGAATACAGATTCACCTAGGCGAAGACAAGACAGTACTGTTTTCAAGGAGGCTTGAAAACATCACAAGCCATTATCCGGACATTGTTGAAAACGTTCCAAAGGCGCTAAAGACACGAGAAATCATTTTGGAGGCAGAGGCCGTTGCGATAAACGAGAACACCGGAGAGTTCCTTCCGTTCCAGGAATTGATGCACAGGCGAAGAAAATACAACATTGACAGAATGGTGTCCAAGTACCCAATAACGGTCAACCTCTTTGATGTCATGTACCTGAATGGAAAAGATTTGCTAAATTCGCCATATGATGAAAGAAGGAAAAAGCTGGAAGACGTAACAGTTGAAAACGAGTTTGTAAAACTGGTGCCAAAAATAATTGCCAGATCGGAAAACGAAGTCGAGGACTTTTTGGAAAACGGGATCAATGCAGGATGCGAGGGCCTGATGCTAAAGGTGCTGGATGCCCCATACAGGGCAGGCGCAAGGGGAAGCAACTGGCTTAAGCTGAAACGCGAATACAGAAACGAGCTTGGGGACAGCCTAGATTTAGTGGTAATTGGCGCGTTCTTTGGAAAGGGCAGAAGGACTGGAAAGTATGGGACGCTGCTGCTTGCCACATACAACCAAGAAAACGACACTTTTGAGAGCATCTGCAAGGTAGGCACAGGCTTTACAGACGAGAACCTAGATCAGTTCTACCAAATTCTTTCCGGCAAGGTAACGCTAAAGAAAAACCCGAGGATTGAGAGCGGCATGGAGCCTGACGTTTGGTTTGAGCCGGAGATGGTAATTGAGATAGTAGCATCCGAGATAACCCTAAGCCCGGTTCACACATGTGCAAAAGACGCCATACGAAAGGGAAGCGGCCTTGCACTAAGATTTCCAAAGTTCACAGGCAAGATCAGAGACGAGAAGGCACCGGAGGATGCGTCAACGGATCAGGAGGTAATTACACTTTACAAGAATCAGAAAAAAGTAACGCAGAATGTTTCCGAAGTTTGAACACGTTTTGTGCAAGATTAATTAAGACCAAGACAAGTCTAAAAAAGGATGTATAGTGGGGAGCTAGAGGTACAAGCAAAGCGAAAAGCAATCGCAGTTTTACAAGACGAAATAAACAGAATCCTAAATGCCGCAAGAGAGCTCGCAACTCTGCCGGACCTGCTTATGAAAAAAGACAAGGCTGGTGTAAAGGCGGCAAACGAGCAAATCTCGAGCATTGAGGAGGAAGTCGAGAACCTGCGACGAAAAATCACCCGCGAGGTGGCAGATGTTGGAGGACTCATCATGAACAGAGAGAACCTTTTGAACACGGCATACACGATGGATGAAATTGCAGGCTACATAACGGGAATCGCTTTCAAATTATCAAACATCAAGCCAACTACGCTAAAGAACGCCAAACTGGACGGCGACATATCAGTGCTAATCGAGTTGGTAGTAGACGAAGTATACAAACTCAACGAGATAGTCCGTGGCCTGAACACAAATGCCGCAAATGCGATTGAGCTTGCGCAAGAGACCCAAAAAATAGAGCGCGAAGTAGACAAGAAATACCGACTGGCCACAGTCAAGGCGCTAGAGGAAATAACA
>DATIGB010000179.1:0-2010 GCA_035454985.1 Candidatus Nitrosotenuis sp. | reverse complement strand
GCAAGATTTTTTCCGTTCTTTAACATGTTAGTTCTAATCAAGTGCGTTGCGGCATCTCTGTCTCCAATCCTGAACCAGGTTTCTTCCCCGAAAATTTCCATCTGCCTTAGGAATCCAAAAGTGTCTTTTCTGATGCCCCAGCCTTTTTCATAGTCAAGTATGTCTGCAAGTCCGTAGATTATGGTGTCAATATCTGGGCAGACATACAGCCCATACAGCCAATAGTTGTCGCCAACATTGCATATCACATTCACATCTCTTGTTTGGGAGATCAGGCCCCTGACGAGTTTTACAGAACCAGTTCCGCCAGCTAGTATTGTTATCATAAAATCTGAAAACTCCTTTTTGGTTACAACCCCTGATCAATATTACCTTTTCAATACTGAACCTTTTTTAGTTAGATTTATTAGCGCGTTGGTGACAACGCCCCTCGTGAAGAAGGCCGGCGCATTTCTCGCATTAGCATTTCTGAGCATTCTAGTTGTCGGAAGTGTCTCTCCGGCTTGGGCAGCCCAACTAAATTGGGACGCAAAGACTTTTGATTCTGCGGCAAAGCCGTCATTCAAATTTCAAAGAACAATTTTCATAGAATATCCTGAAGGTGGCCAGATCGCCGACGCTCTTAGAGGAAAAAGCAACACCATCTATTTTACTGCAGATGCCAGCACCCCTGGAGTCCAAGCAATCATTGATAACATTAACCAAGAATTAGCAAGTAAGCAAAGCACAGTTCGAGTCACCGGACTTAGCATAGAATATGATGCTGAGCTGACAGGCAGGGGCGACAACGCCTCTGTGGACTATAAGCTCGTTTTTACTCCGACGATAGATGGCTTTCTGATCCGTGAATACCTGCCAGCGGCAGGCTCTTCCCCGGCATCGCCAGCACTGTTTGATGCCATGTGGAGAGGAATCAAAGTGGACGGTGCATTCCCAGTCACGACTCAGGACTTTGGCGCTGTAGATGTTAACGAACCAATCTCATTTTTCACTAGTCAATTTCCTGACATTGCCGCAAAAATGGCAGGCTCTGAAGGAGAAAAAGTACTGACCATGAGTCTGATTGACGCATCAGACATTGGCAAGCAGCCGCTTGGAAACTGGCACTTTTTGTTTGACCCTACTGGCATCTCAGCTGATACCAGCAGATTCGGATTTTCTGGCGCAAGAGTTGTAGTGTCATCATTTACAATGGGTGAAAGCAGCTTTAGAGAAGGCCAGCAGCACGAAAAAGAGTTCACAGGTACATTTACCGCCGATAAAACTTACACCGTAAAATCCGTGCAAGCCGCAGACAATGCAAACGTCTTCCTTGCAGGCTATTCATCGCCCGCAATGTTTGAAAACCGCGAGGTGTTTGGCGTTAGCGCAACTCCACCAACCGGTGCCGCTCAGACATCTACTGGCTCATTCCCAATCATGATAGTGTATGGAATGGCCGGCATGGCAGCGGCGGGTGCGGCTGGATTCTTCGTATGGAGCAACAAAAAGGCAAAGAAGGAATCTGAATACATTCAAACTGGAATTGATCCTAAATATCTGAGGGGTGTAACAACAAGCGAGGCCTCGGGTGGTTATCACACCAACAGGGGAGAAGCGGAGCTCGCAACCGAGGACACAAGCTACAAGCAGCACGAAAGTGTCTATGAATCATCCTCAAGAGGATCACTGCCAAAGGGATATGAGCAAGCAAAAGAAGAGCCGAAACCAAGTTCGTCCAAAGGCTCAATGCCAAAAGGCTGGAAACCGTCCTAAGACAATCAATTCGAAGATTTATCGTACGTAATTCATCGACAAGTTTATTACTGAATCTCTAGCAAAAGTTAAATACAAGAAATAAGGGGTTTGGTAAAAAATGATAAAAAGTGGTAAAAAAGATCGTTGCCCACGATGTGGTCAGGGCTCAGTTGTCACCGACACCAACACTGGAGAAAATTTTTGCGGCAAGTGCGGTTTTGTACTAAATGAGGAAAACATAGAGTCTGGGCCAGAGTGGCGTTCATTCTCAAA
>DATIGB010000178.1:0-6095 GCA_035454985.1 Candidatus Nitrosotenuis sp. | reverse complement strand
ATCAGAAACCTAGGGTTTGTCAACAATTTACACGAGATAATTTACGCATCAGACCTTGTCATTTCACTTGCGGGAAAATCCACCATCGATGAAGCAAGAGCATACGGAACTCCCGGAATTTTCATTCCAATCAAGAATCACTTTGAGCAGGAAGACAATGCAAGACATGAAGGATACCGGTATGAGGACGTATTTGACCTAGACACGCTAATTCCGCAAAAGCTAGAATCGGCAAGAGCGCCGGTCGAGACGGATGGTGCAAGTCGCGCCCACAAGATAATCGCCAAATATCTGGCGTAGGCGCTAATGCTTAAAAGAGGATTTGGGTTTTTGAAAACCACGAATTGGAAAAATTAGCTGTTGCAAAATTTGGCGGTAGTGCGAGCGGAATTGATGGGGAGCACATATCAGACATAATAAGTCGCGTCAAGGAACTAAAAAAAGGCGCCAAGGTAATCACGGTTTTTTCTGCCCCCCTAACCATGCACGATGGAAAAAGAAAATCATTAACTGACCTGGCACTGTTCCTTGGAAGAAAGGCAGAGGAGGGGACCGCGCCAGATATCAGTGACATCAGAAAACCGTACGAGAAGATTCTCGGGCTGGTATCAGAACCATACAAGGAAGAATGCAAAAAAACAATCGACTCGTTTTTGGAAAAAACCAAGCAGGCACTAGACGAGGCAAAGAACAGGCGCTCATTTGCAGACGAGGTACGCTCAAGGGCACTTGCGTTTTCAGGGGAAATTCTCATGTCACATATGATGAACTACATCATGAAAAGCAACGGCATAAAATCAGACGTGGTCTCGTACGACATTTGGCCAATCATAACAGACAACAACATAGAGTCAACAAACTTTCTTGCAGCAGAATCCCTAAAGAGAATAGAGCCAGTTGAGCGGCTCCTAAGGGAAAACGACGTCCTGTCGTTTGGCGGGTTTATTGGAAAAACAGTCGACGGTACTGTAACTACGTATGAACGAGGGGGTTCTGACAGGACCGCAGCAGATCTAGGTATACTGTTTCACAAAAAATATGACACCAGGATTGATTTTGAAAAGGACAGTGCCGTGGTATCGGCAGATCCAAGGATTGTCTCAGAAGATCTGGAGGATATTTCCCAGCTTTCATACAACGAGGCAAGGCTTGCAGGAATGTTTGGAATGAAAATTCTAGACCCCATTGCGATCAAAGAAATTTTGGAAAACGGAGTGGACATGCCGATCGTAATAACAAACATGAAAAACTCGCAGAAAACAACAACCATAAAGAGAAAGTCAGACAGTCTTAACGGTCATCCTCTGAAAATTGTGACAGGCAAAAAACACTGCGCGATACTCAAAATCGAAAGCGGGTCTTCACAAAAGCTGCTCGAATCACTGGAAAAAGACAAAAGGTACAGCGAGTTTGTCATACTTTCTCCCTTCACAAAAGACGACATTGAGTTCACAAGGATTCTGTTTTTGGATTCCGATTACGTGAAACGAAACGAAAGATATGTCTTGGGATTTGATCCGCTTGCCACAATCACATACAACCGCGGAGTTGTTACGCTAATTGGCGATGAGATGTGGCGTGTCCATCAGATTGTATCAAAGGCAAGTGCCAGAATAGGAGATGCCGGCCTTAACATACTGAACATGGACGCGCAGGAAGAAACATCACGTGTGATAATAGTGACCGACGACTCTGCTGACAATATTGAAAAGGCAATCCGTGCAGTGCATTCGGAAAGATCGAAAATTACTTTTAGCTGAATTTGAAAACAAAATCGCAAATGGCCCTTCAGGGATGTCCCGTCAGAGCCACGCTAGGTTTATTCTTGGACCATTTATCTAGATTCAGTCCGGCGTTACCTAAAACACGCACTGTCTATTATTGATCGAGGCAATATTTAGACTTGATCTATATAGTCTATCAAGCCCACGCCTGAGTTTTGACTCTCCAAAACGCAATTGGTCAAAAAATGCCAGATTACTGGCCGAACTTTCCGCCTGCCACATACCACAGAACAAGGCCCGCGCCAATCATTACGTACCATTTTATGTTTCTCTTGTCGATAAACACGTTTTTTGAGTCAAGTTCTTCATCGGGTTTGATTGATTGTCGTATTTTTCTCATCTCAAATCCCTGGCCAATCAGACCGCCAACAAGAAGTGCCACTGCCACAAATGGGATAATTGGTTCCATGTATCCCGTACGTATTCTCGATATTTAGTCCTGCGCATGAGCCTTACAAAATAACTCTTTAAATTACGAATGTTTGTGCACCGTTCTATGAAGGAAGTAGGCAAGATTTGGATGAACGGCAAACTAGTGCCATTCAAGGATGCCAAGGTCCATGTCTTGACTCACGCATTGCACTATTCTACTGCAGTTTTTGAGGGAATAAGATGTTACAACACGCCCAAAGGCTCTGCCATCTTTAGACTGCCAGAGCATGTGGATAGGCTATTCAGATCAGCAAAAATGTATTCAATGAAAATGCAGTTTTCAAAAGATCAGATAACGGACGGAATAATAAAAACAGTGAAGGCAAGCGGCCTTAGGGAGTGCTACATCAGACCGCTGGCGTACTATGGGTACGGCACGATGGGGCTGACTCCGACTCCAAACAAGGTGGATGTATCCATTGCGTGTTGGGAATGGAAGCTTGGCGAATCAAAGGCAGGAAAACTAACTGGCGCAAGATGCAAGATCTCAAGTTGGCTGCGAATCGATTCCAGGGCGCAGCCAATGCAGGCAAAGGCCGCATCAAACTATGCAAATGCCGCACTTGCAAGAGTCGAGGCGCTAAACAATGGATATGACGAGGCAATAATGCTAAACTATCATGGAAA
Source organism: Candidatus Nitrosotenuis sp. (assembly GCA_035454985.1). Taxonomy (GTDB): domain Archaea; phylum Thermoproteota; class Nitrososphaeria; order Nitrososphaerales; family Nitrosopumilaceae; genus Nitrosotenuis. Next base: position 3,252 of record DATIGB010000178.1, on the reverse strand, counting down.
GGTCACAGAAGGCAGTGCAGAAAACATCTTTGTGATAAGGAACGGAGAAATTTTCACACCGCCGCTTACGTCTGGAATACTAGAGGGAATAACTCGCGACAGCGTGATTCGGATACTTCGCGCAGACGGACAAAATGTAATTGAGAAGGAGCTTGACAGAGACGACCTTTATTCCGCAGACGAGATATTCATGACTGGCACTGCTGCTGAGGTAAAGTCAGTAGCCCAGGTAGATGATGTATCTATTGGGGAAGGAAAGATTGGCCAGACCACAAAACAGCTGCAAAAGTCATTCATGGATGTGGCAATGGGTAACGACGAGCGATTTGCCGAGTGGCTAAAGTACATCTAGAATAGGGTTTTTTAGAGATTTTACTGTAGAACAATCATGGATTCTTGCTCAGTCGGGGGAACAAATGAAGGGATTTGCTGGTTCTGCAAAAAAGGCAGGCATTCGGAGTGTATGAAGGAGATTCCAACCGACGCAAAGTCAGACGGCCCCCATGACTGCACCTTTGATACCAAGATGATACCCTGCAAGTGCGTCCACTGATTAATATCAAATACAACATGCTTTGAAGCCGTATATTGAGCGACAGCAAGTATTGGGACCAGTATGCGGAGTCGGATTCAAACTATAATGAAGAAATGGCAAAGTTCATCCGGGATCTTGCTACGTCACTGAGGTCCCAAAACGTGCTTGAGGTCGGGTGCAGTTCCGGAAACGACCTGAAACTATTCTCAAAAGAGTTTGACGTTTGTGGAATTGAACCTAGTGAATCTGCAATAAGAAAGGCAAGCCAAGCGCTGCCCCACTTCAAGTTCAAGGTAGGCTCCATTGTAGAATTGCCATTTGAGGACTCTACCTTTGACTTTGTGTTTACAAGAAATGTTCTAAATCACATCGGTGATTCAGACATGGAAAAATCCGTAAGCGAGATGTTCAGAGTGTCTCGGAAATACATTTTAAATGTCGAGCTTTTCTCGGAAGGCGAAAGCCAGATTCAAGACGCTCCCGTTCCGACATGGGGCAGAAACATGTACAGGCGCTGGCAGAACTTCAAGGTAAAGATAATCAGCAATGTTGACATGCATGAGGAAATCGATCCGAAAAAATCAAAATTTACTCTAGTAAGAAAAATTTAGTTGTAGCAGTTTTTGCCTTACTTGCTACTTGATTTTGTGGTGTTTGCTTTTGCAGTTGGTTTTGCAGTTGTTTTTGCAGTTGTTTTTGTCTCAGTTGTTTTCTTTGTGTTCTTTACGGTAGGCTTTTTGGATTCTGCCTTCATTGTGTTCTTGGTATCGGTTTTCTTTTCCGTTTTTGTCGCATCTGCCTTTGCTGTTGTTTTTGCAGGGCTTGTTTTTGTGTCTGTTTTGGTGCCAAGTGATTTTAGAATGTCCAAATTGACAGTCGGCTTTGGCTGATAATTCCAGATCTGTTTCCCATCAAACGTAATTCTGCCCAAGGCCTGTTTGTCAAGATCTTGTATTGTAGAAGGAAGAGGCACGTACAGCAACGGTTTTGAGAACTTTTGCCCGTCTGTGACCATCCAGTTAACCATATGCACGAGCGTTTTGGCAGTGTCCTTGTCAGATACGGCTTGGTTTAGGTTCTCATATACAAGAAGATATGTGAAGCTGGCTATCGGATATGAGTTTGGGCCTGGGGCATTAGTCATGCTCACATTGCTCCAATCTTCTTCCGGTCTTGGGAGACTGCTTGTTGGAATTGACTTTGCTGCCTCAAATACGGTATCAAAGGTTGGCTCGATAAAGCCAGTTTTGTCCGCATTCTGCAAGTATGCATAAGTCATTCCGTTTTGATACGCATATGCCAATTCAACATAGCCAATTGCGTATTTTGTGTTTCTTGTCGCCCATGCAACGCCTTCGTTACCTGCAGCCCCAACGCCTGTCGGCCATGGAACGCTTTTTCCTGTACCAATTTTGGTGGACCACTCCTTGCTTACCTTTGACAGATAGTCTGTGAACACATATGTAGTTCCTGAGCCATCCGATCGCCTTGTAACAAGTATAGGTCTGTCCGGCATTTTGGAATCAGGATTAAGCTCGGTGATTTTTGGGTCATTCCATTTCTTTATTTTCCCAAGATAGATATCAGCCACAACTTCGCCGGTTAATTTGAGGCCCTTTGCTGGAACCTCAGGCAAGTTATACGCTATGACCACTGAGCCGATCGCTTCTGGAATGTGCAATGTGCCAGAAGCAAGTTTGCTCTCATCTGTTGTGAGTGGTGCATCTGATGCGCCAAAGTTGACAGTTTTTTCCGTGTGCTGTTTTACTCCCCCACCACTACCAATCGACTGATAGTTTAGATTTACATTTGGATAGAGCTTGTTGTACTCTACTCTCCAGGTATCAATCAGAGGGAACGGGAACGTAGCGCCTGCTCCATTTATGGCAAATTTCTTATCAGACTTTGGAGGCTCTGGCCCCTGTGCTGCACTTGCAGACAGCGGTACAAAGACACTTGCAATAAGAATTAGGCTGAGTGTTATTGAAAGTATTTTCTTCATTAACCATTTGGATTGTAATTTGTTATATACAAATAATCGACATAGATTACGTTTCATACGTAAGCCCTCATACACTATATAGATTGGATTAAGTACAGATTGATTTAGTGCGATAAGAGGCCTAGTCCTTGAGAAGAGTCTATTTTTTATGCCTGAAATAAAAGTTGGAATTTGAGCCTATATAGTCTATAATATACACCGTACAATCCGAAATCAATATGGAATCTTCTTTATTATATGCTTATCAAAATAGAATCAATGATTCAAAACAAAACAATAATGACATCTGTAATTGCAGCAATTGCAATTGCGACTATCGCGTTAGTTCTTGGTTTGTCACAAACTCAAAACACCGCAGCAGTTCCACAAGGAAACAATGTCTATGTGTTTGCCGAAGGAGAAAGTCCTCGAGCTACATTCACATTCAGAGATGGAGTCGAGACATCAGATTTCCAGATATTTACACAGACTGCTGGAACTAGTGGAACAAACGGTAGAGGTAGTGCCCCAGAGCTATTGTTAGTCAAAGTACCAGGCGGCACGCCACTTCTCTACAAGGCAAGTGATGAATTACTCGTACAGGGTAATCGTGGCGGCATAGACTGGCAAAATAACAGATTCGATGTAAGAGTGGATTTGCTGCAGGCCGGAGAGCCAGTCAGATCAATGAAGTACGATAGGTGCGAAGTCAGCAGCTACAGAATCTATACTGATT
>DATIGB010000177.1:0-3673 GCA_035454985.1 Candidatus Nitrosotenuis sp. | reverse complement strand
CCCCCGGCTTACCATCTGTTTCTGTGTACTGTGCTACGGGAGTAAAAACATCGTCCCACTGTACGTCCTGAACTGCAAATGCCGGTGGAATGAAAGTTATTACTAAAAGACAGAGAAATAGCGGTAAACTCCACCTTAGTGATTTTATCATGATTGCTGTATCGGTACTAGTTTTCAACACATTCCCCGCCATGGTTTGGATGTGCAAAGCTCTATTTCCGGTTTTTGTATGAAGTTATTTAAATAATTAAATAGAAAAATCATATTATCTCCTAATAAGCGAGTAGACTGGATAGGTTAACTTGAATCCTGCAGAACATCCCTTTATTTCCCTAAACGTGATTCCGTCAATCTGCTTTGCAATCTCATACAGGTCTCCGCCTATGACGATTCCGTTTTTTTCTGCACAGCGGTTTATCTTGCTGCACATGTTTACCGCAGGGCCAATCATGTCCTGCGACTTTGAGTCAGTCGACTTCATTGGGATGGTTGGGCCATAATCCACACTTACCCGATAATCAATACACGGGAGTCCTTCCTTTTTCATCTGGGTACACAAAATATCGTGGGCCTCTATCATTGCCAAGCTGCACTCAAGGCATCTGGAGATTGTCGATTTGTCTAGTGTTACTGTCTGAGGAAAATAGAACAAAAGGCAATCCCCAACGTTTTTGATCACCTGTCCGTCGTACACTTCGATTATCTTTGACATCAGATTCAGAAAGGTATGGTAGTATCTTGACATCCTTGACATTCCCAAGCTTGCAGCTAGCTTTGTGGATCCTACCATGTCTACGATTCCGACACAGTAGCTGACGGATTTTTCAGAAAACACTACTGAATAATTTGATTTTTTGTATTCCATGGTGTCGCTTGAAAGCATGGGCTCCCCAAAAAACGACTTTACAATGTCTGCATATGGCACGTTCAAAATCTGCTGGGATGGATCTGCTTTTATCATGTCTTCCATGAGATAGTATTCTAGACATTACTCATAATGCCTGTTTAGCTGATCTATCAAGTAATTAGCTGTTGTGCTAAACCAACAAAATACGCAATAATGCGCATTATTCCCGTATGGAGTTAAGAAAAACAGGGGTGAACATAAATTGGAATTAGGAAAGGGAAGCGGAACCGTACACTAAACCTGTGATGTTAATCTAGTTGAACAATATTTTGTAAAAACATGCAAGTTTCTGAGAATTACTGTGATTTTGGCAGTCATGACAGATTTCTTTAAAAAAGATGAAACTCATAAAAAAATACGCAAACCAACAACCCTTCCAAACTTGGAAAAGTGGCGACAGTTCTGGGACTGCTTGAGGAAAAAGGCAAAACCAAGGACTGGCTGCTTGAGCAGCTAAAGCGACAAAAGATAAAACTTGCCGTCTCGCCAACCGAAAACAGCTTTGAGATACTAAGAACGTGCCCGACCAAAACGATAAATCACATCCAAAGCCTGCTGCGCGATGACTATTTTGGAATAGAGGAGGTAAACACCAGAACAAAGACGATGCACTGGTTTTTTACCGATATTGTCGGCAGCTCAAATCCAAAGCTTTCGACAAAGGCACAGATTCGCAAGATTCACCTCCTGTACTCGCAAATCAAAAATACCAACGTTTTCAAAAACATCGACAGGTCATCGACTGTAATGGTTCCGACAGGCGATGGAATCGCGATTGGCTTTTCTGACAGCCCTGAGACGCCGCTGCGCCTTGCAATCCAGCTTCATGACCTGCTAAACAAGTACAACAAGGCAAGATCCCAAAATGACAAGGTGTACATTCGAATCGGAATTGACACCGGGCCTGTCTACTTTATCAAGGATTTAAACGGAAACGATACAGTATGGGGGCCTGGCATAATAATGTCAAGGCGCATGATGGACCTGTGTGGCCCAAACCAAATTTTTGCATCTGGAAGAATAGGAAACGACATCAGTAAACTTTCCTCCGAATATGCCGCAATAATGCACCCCATAGGCGATTACATGATAAAGCATGGCGAGCGCCTTTTGGTGTATAACCTGTATGGAAAAAACTTTGGAAACAAGAATGCGACAAAAAAAGGAAAGACAATCGAAAAGTCAACACCTGAGGATTTTTCCAATACCCGCTTTGAATTCCACAGCGTAGAGCTGAGGCTGGACATAACTGATCCAAAAACAATGATGGCGCACCACACCTGGATCTGGGAGGTAAAGAACCTGACAAAGGAGCCGCTAAGCCAGGTCTACTATGATATTGGCGGTGACGTGTCAAAGGACTTTTCAGAGCTTAACGTGTCAATAAAGGATGAGAACAACAACAAGCTCGAGATAATCAGCCTTGATGTGAACAAGGGTCACGAAAAAAAGTTCAATGTAAAAATCAAAAACCCGATAAAAAGAAAGCAGTCTGGGAGGCTGCTTGTTTTTGAATATGACTGGGAGGAGCCTGACCGCACATTCGAGTATGTGTTTTCGGCAAGGTGCAAAAAGTTCAGATACGTGTTTACAGCGCCAAAACAGCTTGTTGTCAAAAACAGGATTCTTGAGGTTGTAAAGGATCTCGGCGTAAAAAAGAGAGCGGAGCCGCCTCCGACCATCTCCTACTCTAAAGACAAAACCATAATCAAATGGGAGAGCATGGACAAGCGCATCATAAACAGGCACGACACATTTGAGTTCCAATGGTAGATCTTTGAATCAGATCTAGTTGAATCAGCGTTTGACGAAGGCTAGTGTTCGAGCTTGTCTTCCTGGAACCTGCTTGCCAGATCCCATCGCTCCCTGAAATAATCAAAACACCACTCATGGAAGGACTTGTCCGTGCTGTAAAGCATCTTGCTTATGTCGGCTTCGCCGTCTGATGTCGGAAAGCTAATCCCTGCCTCTTTTTCATTTAGCACAAGTACTATTTTGACGTCTTTTTCCATTTTTCGCTCCAGCACTTCGTCTTTGATAAATTTCTTGAAATCAAACTTGGACAAAATTTCTTGCCTCTCCTTTGGAATGATTGAGGATTCCGAAAAAACCGACTTGATCTTAATGCCGTGATTCAGCCTGTCTTCTAATATCTCCAAAAGATCCGCGTTGTACGGGATGTCGACCAAAATGTTGTGTATGTACTCTTGTGCGTTTTTGTAAATGTTCTTCCATTTTTCGGTAACCTTGGCATATCCGTTTACCATCTCTGATTGAACTAGGGCGCCGCTTCTCTGGATGAACTTTGAGGGAAGGTTCGCAAAGTCGTGGCCCTCAAAGTATTTTTTGTTCTGCAGCATGAACTCAAAAATTGGAATCTGTGCACAGACAGTTCTGCCGTACAGCGTGAGGTGGTATTCTCCGTCAACATGCTTTCTGATAAGGTCCGCTTTTTGTAGCCTTCCGAGGTTCCTGTGGAGTTCTGATGCTGTCACGTCTATCTCCTTTGCCAAGTTTGAGAGGCTTGATGGCTTTTTGTTTAGGCTTAACAGCACGTTTAACCTCAGCTCGCTTGCGATCTCTAGGAAGTTGTTGGCTATTTCCTCTGGCTCTATTGTCACAGATTCCAATCTTTGCATACGAATCTAAGCCTTACTAATTTATGACTCAGGCCAGTTCCCGTCGCAGCGGGTACAAATCCCTCTCAGTCCATTGTACCTAGACTCGGCAACTACGCTTGCCCTAGTCGAGCCGCATACGAAGCAC
>DATIGB010000176.1:0-14200 GCA_035454985.1 Candidatus Nitrosotenuis sp. | reverse complement strand
CAAAGTCGAGGCATATGCAAGGCTTGGACGCGGCTCAGACCACGCAAAATGGAATTCCGCAAACGTCTCAGTCCTAACTCACACAGACAAGCCGGACGAGCACATTCTAACACTTGAAACCACCGGTGCGCTAAGTCCGGAGCAAATTCTTTTGGCAGGGGTGGACGAGCTTGAAAACAGACTCCAAGAATTCAAGCAAACAATGTCCGAACTCAAGGCATAATCATACATATTATATTTGGGCTGCAAAAGGCTGATTCTATGACCAATCAAGTTACGATAAAGATGGTAAAGGAGCTAAAGCAGGCATCCATCAAGAACGATGCTCCAATATGGTCAAAGATCGCAGAAATGGCGCTAAAGCCAGGCGTTGCAAGACGAGTGGTGAACCTGACCAAGATAGACAGCGTCACAAAGGACAGCGATATCATAATGGTGCCAGGCAAATTGCTTGGAACCGGAAGCATTTCTCACAAAATTACAGTTTGCCCATTTTCCATTTCTACTTCGGCTGCAAAAAAAATTCAAGATGCAGGCGGAAAAATCGTCAGTCATTCTGAAATGATTTCCAAGTTTCCTTCAGGAAAGGGAGTGAGAATAATTGGATAAGCAGGGCCAAAACATAGTAGTGGACGGAACAGACCTTGTTGCAGGCAGACTGAGCTCAAACGTTGCCAAGATGCTACTTGAGGGAAACCACGTCACGGTAGTCAACTGCGAAAAAATAATGATTAGCGGAAACAGAAGCAACATCATCAACGAGTACAGGGGATTTTTAGAGATCTCAAGCGTTCTGCATCCAGAACACGGTCCATATCACCCAAGAAGGCCTGACACCATAATTGCAAGAATGATACGCGGAATGCTTCCAAGGAAAAAACCGTCCGGAGATGCGGCACTAAAGCGCCTCCGCACATACATGGGAGTGCCAAAACAATTAAAATCATCAAAGAAGGTAATTTTAGAAAATGCAAAGATCACAAGGCCTTCTGCCAATTACACCACAATGTCCGACTTGTCAAAGACAGTAGGCTGGAACCAAACATGATTCCAAAGACAGAGATTTACTTTGCAACAAGAAAGACGTCAAGGGCACACGTCTACATCACGAAAGGAACAGGCAGAGTCAGAATAAACAACACTCCTGCAGAAATGATACAGCAAGAGACTGCAAGAGAGGTAATCTTGAGTCCACTTGAGCTTGCAGGCGAGCTGAGGAGCAAAGTAGACATTTCAGTCCGCGTCAGGGGCGGAGGATTTATGGGTCAAGCATATGCAGCAGCAACTGCGATTTCAAGAGCACTGACAGGCTGGACAAAATCGAAAAAGGATCCAAAGGAGCACCCGTTTGCAAAGCCGGTCAGAACAGAGCTGCGCAAGAAAATCAACGAGTTTGACAAACACCTTCTAAGCGGAGACGCAAGGAGAAAGGAGCCAAAGAAGTTCGGCGGCCCCGGAGCTAGAAGAAGAAAGCAAAAGTCATACAGGTAGACAGCAACAATTTCCGGCACCTACCCAAGACTGCTTCAGTATAATTTGCCTAAAATCCTTGAAAGCCGCACTTTGGGCTTGCCACATCTAGCAAAAGCATCTAAAAATAATAGTCAGATAGCGTGGCTTTTTTCATACAAGGCAATCTCGTCTTGGTGTTGCAGCGTAACTGCGATATCGTCTAGCCCCTCCAGCAGCGTCCTTTTTCTGCCCCCCTCTATTGCGAAGGGAACTGTCTTGGAGTCATATTTGATTGTCTGATGTTCCAGATCAACTTCGATTTTTGATTCAGTGTGCATCAGTTCGTCTATGGTATTTCTTGGAATTGGGATTGGTAAGATTCCGTTTTTGAAGCAGTTATTATAGAAAATGTCGGCAAATGATGGCGCGATAATTACGTCCACCCCAAAGTCCTTTAGCGCCCATGCTGCATGTTCACGCGATGAGCCGCATCCAAAGTTTTCGCCGGTCACCAATATGTGGGAGTTGGAATATTTTTGGTCATTTAGCACAAAGTCTGGTTTTTGCTGTCCACCTTGATCAAACCTCCAATCATAGAACAGGAATTTGCCAAAACCAGTCCTTTGGACCAGTTTGAGAAACTGTTTTGGGACGATTTGATCCGTATCTACATTTGCCCTGTCCAGCGGAATTGCGGTGCTGATTACCTTGCTGAATTTTTCCATCTACAGCCACTCTCGCACGTCGACAAAATGCCCTGCAATTGCCGCAGCTGCAGCCATGACGGGGCTGACAAGGTGAGTCCGCCCTCCAGTGCCCTGTCGACCTTCAAAGTTCCTGTTGGAGGTACTTGCGCATCTCTCGCCTCTTGACAAGATGTCAGGATTCATTCCAAGGCACATGCTGCATCCCGACTCTCTCCACTCAAAATTTGCATCCCGAAATATTTTGTCAAGGCCGATTTGCTCGGCCTGTTTTTTCACCTGCTGCGATCCAGGAACAACCATCACCCTAACGCTTGGCGATGCCTTTCTTCCCCGAATGACATCTGCTGCCTCCACTAGGTCTTGGAGTCTGGCATTTGTGCAAGAGCCGATGAATACCCGGTCTATTTTGATGTCGGTGATTTGAGTTCCAGGCCTCAGGTCCATGTATTCCAGCGCTTTTTTTGCCGCGGCCTCTTCGTTTTTGTCGCCTTTTGCGTATTCGCTTGGGTGCGGAACTGTATCGGTGACATCGCTTGTCATTGCAGGGTTTGTGCCCCAGCTTACTTGCGGCACGATATCGCTTGCGCTAATTGTAAAGGTCTTGTCAAATTTGGCTCCATTGTCAGTCACAAGACTGCTCTTCCAAGAATCAACCAGCTCGTCATAGTTTTTCGGCGTGTACTTTCTACCCTTCAAATAATCAAACGTCTTGGCATCAGGTGCAATCAAGCCCGCTCTTGCCCCTGCCTCAATTGACATGTTGCATACGGTCATTCTTTCATCCATGGATAGATCGGAAATTGCATCCCCTCTGTATTCAATTACGGTTCCGGTTCCACCTGCGGTGCCTATGCGTTTTATTATAGAAAGAATGATGTCCTTTGCGGTAACTGCGTGTCTGTGCTTTCTTTTCCCGTCGACTCTGATTTCAAATGTTTTTGGTTTGTCCAGCACAAGGCACTGTGTTGCCAAGACGTGCTCCACATCGCTTGTTCCAATGCCCAGCGCAAATGCTCCAAAGGCGCCATGTGTTGACGTATGGGAATCGCCGCATACAATTGTGGTGCCAGGCAAGGTTATACCAAGCTCCGGGCCTATCACGTGCACTATTCCCTGGTGTGGGCTGTGCAAGTCAAACAGCTCGATGCCAAACTCTTTGCAGTTTGTCTCCAAGGTTTTGATTTGGATTGCGGAAATCTGGTCGACAATTGGCAGTGAGCGGTTGTTTGTTGGGACGTTGTGATCCATCGTAGCAAATGTCAGGTCCGGCCTTCGCACCCTTCTTTTGTTAATCCTTAGGCCATCAAATGCCTGGGGAGATGTTACCTCGTGAACCAAATGCCTGTCTATGTAGATGAGTGTCCTTCCGTCAATTTCTGTTACCTTGTGGGAATTCCACACCTTTTCAAACAGTGTCTGGGGCATTTTACACTAGATATTTTGCTAGAATCAATATAAAACTAAAGTGCGCGCTTAATCTGGCTTGTATTTGAAGAGGCCGCCGGCTGCTATTATCTTAGATATGATCTCAGAAAACGGCTTCATGGAATAGGTCTCGTTTTTTGTGAGGTTTTTAATTTCGTTTTTCTGCGTGTTGATTTCAAGCTGGTCGTTTTCTGATATTTTCTTGTAGGTGGTTTCGTCAATTTCTATTGGGAGCAGGAACGCCCCGTCAACTGCATTTCTGTAAAATATTCTTGCAAACGAGAGCGCAAGTACTGCCGTGATTCCACAGTGGCTCAGGGCAATCGGGGCGTGCTCGCGGGACGAGCCGCATCCAAAGTTTTTTCCTGCCACGATAAAGTCGCCTTTTTTTACCCTTGCGTGAAAGTTAGGGTCTATTCCCTCCATTGCGTGTTTGGCTATCTCGTCATAATCATGCAGTTTCAGGTATGTCCCCGGAAGGATCACATCGGTGTCGATGTTGTCGCGCTCGTATTTTATTACCTTGCCTGCCATTACAGGTCCCTCGGATCAGTGATTTTGCCGGTGACTGCTGATGCTGCGGCCACAAGAGGGGACGAAAGATACGTCTGTGACTCCACATGTCCCATTCGTCCAGGAAAGTTTCTGTTGGTGGTGCTGATGCAGATCTCGTCTTTTGCCAGAACTCCCATGTGCGCGCCACAGCACGCACCGCATGTCGGCGGTCCAACTGTCACGCCGGCATCAAGAAATATCTTGAGCAGCCCGTTTTCCATCGCTCTTTTGTAAATTGATATCGCTGCAGGCAAGATCTCGGTTCTGATTTTGACTTTTCTTCCCTTGAGAATCTTTGCTACAGCTTCTAGGTCCTCGTATTTTGCCCCGGTGCAGGAGCCAATGTATGACTTGTCAAGCTCGACTCCCGATACGTCCCTTACAACGGCAATGTTTTCAGGAGAGTATGGTTTTGCAACCAGCGGCTCAAGCTCAGACGCCTCATACTCGTATACCTTGGCATACTGCGCGTCCTTGTCGCCGTACACAGGAGTGTAGGCCCCAGCCCCGCGAGCTGCAAGATAATCAAAGAGTTTTTGATCAGGCTCCACTATTCCGTTTTTTGCACCTGCCTCAGTAGTCATGTTGCAGAGGGTGAGCCTTGACTCTACTGACATTTCAGCCACTCCGCTTCCGCCAAACTGCATTGCAGCATATGCCGCCCCGTCGTTGCCAATATCACCAATTATCTTTAAAATGAAATCCTTGGCCATCACGCTTTCGGGCAGCTTGCCATTTAGCTTAAAGTACAGAGTTTCCGGCACCTTGAACCAGATTTTCCCGTTCAGCAAGACATACGCGACATCGGTGTGCCCCAACCCGCAGGCAAACGCGCCCAGCGCCCCAGTGGTGTTTGTGTGCGAGTCTCCGCCCACGTATATTTCGCCTGGCAAGACCAAGGCCTCCTCGTGCGACAGCGTGTGGCATATCCCATACTGCCCCATCCCATACTTGAAGTGCTTTTCGATTCCATACTGCTTTGTAAATTTTGATAGCTTGACGACGTTTTCTGCAGAAATTTTTTCGGCAGACGGCACAAAATGATCCTCGGCGACCCACACCATTGACGGATTCCAGAGCTTCTCTACGTTGACTATGCCTTCCTTTTTTAGCTTGTCAAACACTTTGATGACCCCGGGCCCTGAAACGTCGTGAATCATCACCTTGTCCACGTTGGCAAAAACAATGTCCCCTGGCTCTACACTTGGCTTACCGCCAGCCTTTGCTAGGAGTTTTTCCGTGATGTTCACATTGAAAATACGCCCCGTTTTGGATTAAAAGCTTTGTAGCAAGAACTAAAAGATGCGAAAGTCGCAGACGGATTGTGTCACTAGAGGTCACCCCAGTCAAAGTAGAAAGGCGGCAGGGAGGCTTTGACCTGTATCAGGACATAGTGAGTTCCCTCAACGGCAAGGTCAGTTTGGAAGACGGGGACGTTCTTGTAATATCAAGCAAGTATGCGGCAAACTCGCAGAACCGCATAGTCGACATTGAAAAGATCAAATCGTCTGAGAAATCCCGTTCCATATCAGAGAGGTTTCATCTGGATTCAAAGACTGCGGAGATAGTTCTGCGCGAGTCTGACAAAATTTTTGGCGGAGTGGCAGGCTTTGTACTTACGTCTTCTGACGACATTCTTGCCCCAAACGCAGGGATAGACAAGTCAAATGTCAGAAGAGGCAGAATAATCCTGTACCCGGACTTGCCATATTCGATAGCTGAGCAATTGCGCAGAAAGATCTTTCTTGATTTCGGCATTCATGTTGGGATAATAATCGTCGACAGCAGGTTGATGCCTGCAAGAATTGGGACGACAGGCGTGGCAATTTCGTGTGCAGGACTGGAGCCAGTGCACGACATGAGAGGACAGAGGGATCTTGACGGAAATCCACTAAAGGTCACCCTAAAGGCAACTGCAGACAACCTTGCCACCATTGCAAACCACAAGATGGGAGAGGGCTCCGAATCAACTCCGGTCGCGGTGATAAAAAACTCCGGAGTAAAACTAACTGACAGGAAAATCAGGACTGACGAAATGGCAATATCACACGACCAGTGCGTGTATGTGCGTGGTTTTCGGAGCGGAAATTAGAGCAGGTTGTTAAAACAACTTTATTAATTTAAATAAAACCGGTTTTGAGGACAGAATAGCAACCAATGGCACAAGAATATCACACAAGATATCCAAAGACAATATCGTTCCATGACGGGATAAAGCGGACAATAAGCATTGATGCCAAAGGAGTCGAGCAGCTTACCGTAATAGTTAAAAAAAACGTAGACGACTTGCTAAAGCTCTTCAAAAACGAGGGCTTTACCCATGTGAAATTTGAGCACAAGCAAGAGTCCCAGATTGGCCACGGCCTGTCACTAAAACTGAAAAAGCCTTGGGAGATGCACGTCAGGCTGGTCGACATGAAAAAAGGACTTGTTGCAATACATGCCGAGGTCGAGGTTTCAAGGGATTATTTGCAGCACCTGTTCTGTCAGAGAACCCCGGTGATTTATGAAATTGAGAGCATGCTAAAAAAACACCAGATCGACTATAACATTTGGAGCGACAAAGTAAAGAACTATGTCCACACAGTGTTTGACAACTACAAGATAAGGCTAGCGACGCCAAGCATTCCAGTTTTTGCCTGGAAGCCAATGCTCTTTTTCATCAGTACGATCGGCATATTTTACCTGTGGAAATACATAAACACCATATAGCAAGGTTCAACGGATTTTCCTCTAGTTCCTCGAAACTTTAATTATAATTTTATAGAAAAGGAATACGTTGGATGACGGATTTCTGATTACGGATCTGAGATACTACGGAGTTTCACCATGGGAAATTGAGGTGATTTATGGAATTTTTAGCGAGAGGTTTCGCGTAAGGCAGCTAGAGTCGCAGGAGACGGATCCAGATTTTGTCAGCCTCATTACGTTGTCAATTCCCCTTGAGTTTAATGAAGAGTTTTTCAAGTGGTTTGAGTATCGCAGGTGGGACAAGGTCAAGCAAATTTTCAAGGAAATGAAAAGGCGCAGGGGGGCAAACAAGGCCTTGAAAATCCAAGTTAATTTTTTGGGCAGCCCAGGCATAGGGTTTGCGCTGGATGTGGAGGACCGCAGCTGGTTTGACAATGCGCTGGAAAAGATGGATTTTGTAATAGAGTTGTTGCCATTCCACCTGGATTCTGCCAACATGCCGCAGGAAATATCAGACGTCATTTACAACTTTGATATCGAGACCAGAAAATGGAAGCTGAACACTTTATTTGCCGACAAGAAGAAGTTTGTTCTAAAAAACGACGTCTGGAAAGCAGTTATTTGATGTCCTTCTCCAAGGGCTCAAGCATTGAATGAAGCTCTTTGTATTTTGAATCCAGGAACTCCAAGGATTCGGCAAGCTTTTTTGACTTGCCATACTTGAATCGGATCAGTTCCCGATGATGCCAAAAGTTTTTGCCGTCAGTAAGCGAAAGCGAGGTAAAGTAGTCTGGCCCCTTTACACTGTCAGGAATTTTTATGTTGTATGGAAACAGAAATTCTGCGATTAGCCATTCATCGCCATCTGGATAGTCTGCGCCCGTCTCGACATCAAAAAAAATGTGCAACAGGTTTGATTGCATGAGCCCGTCCTCAGGAAGAGTAGGATGCTTTATGTTGGATTTGCTAAAGTCGAGATTGAGCAAGCTCGGCTCAAAATATCCCTTAATTATGGATTTTCTAAATATTTTGTTTGCTTCAGTCAGATTCAATTAGCATAACCTTCCGTAAACTTGCTAATATTCATTACATGATCATCCATGGTTTCTCAAACAGACATAGAATCTAAAATTTTTGATATGTCGGTGGTTGGCTTGCCATCTGAGGAGACCACCTGTGCTGAGGGTGGGTTTTCCATATAGTTTGGAATTTTGTCCATTATTCGCTTTTCATACTGGCTGATTATTTCATTTTTATAGAATATGCCGGTCGGGATTTTAGTGTCCCATTCCAGGGATTTGATCAGTGCCTGTGTCAGTTTTTCGTTGAATTCCATTTCAGAGTCGTAATGAACCACAGGATCATATCCGGTGTCTTCAAGCTTGTATATTCGCGAGTGCTGCTTTTGTGCGTCTTCCATTTTGTCCATTCCAGAATACCAGTCACGGGTGTTGATGTCGTTGTATGTAGGACACGGCTGTAAAACGTCAAGAAATGCAAGGCCCTTGTGTCGTACCGCCGCAATTATGAGATCTTTTAGATGCCTAACGTCGTACGCATAGCCGCGCGCGACAAAGGTAAAGCCGCTTGTGATTGCAAGGCCTATAGGATTGACATTGTAGTTAGTGTTCGGAGTAGGCAGCGATTTTGTTTTCTCTCCTAGCCTCAGTGTGGGTGATGCCTGCCCCTTTGTGAGACCGTAAACCCCATTGTTGAATATGATATACGTAAGATCCAAGTTACGCCTGCCAGCTGCAATAAAATGACCGACTCCAATCCCAAGTCCGTCCCCGTCACCGCCTGCGGCAACAATTGTCATATCGGGGTTTGCAAGCTTTGCCCCCTGCGCAAAGGTCAGAACGCGCCCATGCAATGTATGGACTCCATACACGTTGATGAAATGAGACGTCTTACCAGAGCACCCTATTCCGGAAAATATTGCGGCTTGGTGTCGCGGAATCTGCATCTCAGATAGCGCCATCTGTATGGCATTGACAATCCCAAAATCCCCGCACCCTGCACACCAGTCATTGTGCACCTCGGTTTTGTAATCGCCTATCTTAAGCGCCATGGGTCAATACCTGCCTTTTTTCAGCCTTGTTTGCTATTATGTTTTTTAGTGAATCGTACAACTCTGTTGAAGTCATTGCCCTTCCAGTGTATTTTAGAATATAGTAATCAGGGCCTTTCTCCAAGCTTTGCTTTAAAAGCAATCCGAGTTGGCCAGTCTGATTTGCCTCAACGTCAATTATTGTTTTGACACCCTTTAGCAACGACTTGATGTAATCTGCCGGGAACGGATGAAGCAGCTTTAGTTGTATAAAGCCGACGTTGATGTTTTCCTTTTTCAACATGTCAATTGCATCTAGGATTGGGCCCTTGGTGGAGCCCCAGCTCACAATGCAGTAGTCCGAAACGCCGTATGAAACCGCTTGCTCTTCGACTGGTATTGTTTTTAGCATGTGTTCCAGCTTGGAGTACCGCTTGTCCATCATTTTTATTCTTATTTCCGGATCTTCGGATATGTGCCCGTACTCGTCGCTTTCATCGCCTGTGTTCCAAAATACGCCGTTTTCAAGCCCGAGTCTTGATCTTGGCGAGATTCCGTCTGGCACAAGCTCGAATCTTTTGTAGCTCCCTTCGATTTTGTCCAAGAGTTTTCCTCGGTTAATTATGACTTTATCAGAATCAAACCTTTTGCATGTAACTACGGAGCTTGCCAGAAACTTGTCCATCATGTGAATTACCGGAACCTGGTAGATGTCAGCATAGTTAAAACACCTTCCAGTGTCATAGAAGCTTTCTTCAATGTCTCCTGAGGCATAAACCATTTTCGGAAATTCTCCGTGCCCTGCATAGACTGCAAACATGAGATCATCCTGGCCATGTCGCGTTGGCAGGCCGGTGGACGGACCGCTCCTCTGATACAGAGTGATTACGATTGGGACTTCGTTGATTCCTGCCCACCCAAGTGCTTCTGCCATCAGTGAAAAACCCGGACCCGATGTGCAAGTTGCCGATCGTGTGCCAGTCAGCGCACCTCCAATTGTCATTCCCAGTGCAGATATCTCATCCTCAGTTTGCACCACGACGGTGGAACCGGGCCTGTTTTCTTTGACGTCCAATAGCTCGTTTGATTCCAAGTAGACGCTCTCATCGGAGGCGGGAGTGATTGGATAATACGGTTGGAACCTGCACCCACATACCATCTTGCCTAGCGCCGTTCCCTGGTATCCCTGGACTAGGATGGTGCCAGGTTTTTTCTCAATTGGCTTTAGGCGATACGCAAAGTTTGGGAACTTTGCTGCTGCATGATTGTACGCATAGTTTGCTGTTTTTTTGTTAAGGTCCGCAATTGCCTGCTTTTTTGCAAAGATAACATCGATTGAGCTGAGTAGTGTTTCCGGCGACATTCCAAGCACGCCAAGCGAAAATGAAACGCCCAGCACGTTGAACATTCTTACCATTCCTTTGAGTCTTGGATTGTTCACCTCGTCTGCCATCGCAGACAAAACATTTCTAAATGATATCGGATACAGGTTAACGCCACGCTCCTGTGCTATATTCAAAAGTCCTTGGATTGTATGAGGTTTATTTTGCGAGTCGAGGTGTTTTAGCAGTCTTTGCTTGTAGTTGTGATCCATGTTATGGACTTCGTCTACTGTGGTGTTGACGAGGTCAGAGTCGTATATTATTGCGCCATTTTTTATTACTTCGTCTGTGTGCCGAAAGATTGTTTCTGCATCAAAGGCCACCATCATAGTTATGTCGTTGATGTTTGAGTGGATTACGTTATTTGAGACTCGGACAACAAAATAGCTGTGCTCTCCCTTTATGTTTGAGTAAAATTCCCTTTTGCCAAAGATTTCATATCCCATTGCGGCGCAGGCTCGAGAAAATATGTTGGCTCCTGACTCTACTCCACTTCCTTGTGGTCCGCCAATTAGCCAGCTGATGTCTGTTTGTTCCAACATGTCACCTAAGTTTTGTTTATTATTAAGAATATGTTCGGTTTATCCGCCAGTAGCTGCCTCAAACAGCGCACATTCGCACTTGTCTCGTTCGCCACAGTAAGGGCAGACGCAGACGCACTTTTCTATCGCGTTACCGCATTCTATGCACAGGGCGAACTCTTCTTCTTCCAATTTTTGGTCACCATGGTTGAGATGACAAATCTTATAAGGATTGATGAAATTTCCGCAGACAATTGACAAAGCCAAGAACAAGGGTTCTTTTGACCAGAAAACTGCACGAGTTCGTAATGACGGAGCTGAAAAGAAGGTACGACGTTTACGTCCACAGCGGGACAATACCGATGCCAAAAGGCAAGCTGTTGTCAAAAATAGGTCAGGTTGACGGCCTCATTTGCTTTCCTTATGATACCATAGACGATGAGATAATTGCAAACGCCAAAAAACTCAGGGTGATAAGCACATACAGCGTAGGATACGACCACATCGATTTGCAAAAGGCAAAATCGCGCAAAATCAAAATCGGCTATACCCCCGACGTGTTGACAAACGCAACTGCAGACTTGGCAGTGGCGCTCTTGCTTGACTCAATGAGGAGGGTTACCGAGGGCGACAGAATAATCAGAAGTGGGAATTGGAAAGCCGTGTTCGGTCCGCACGAGTATGTCGGGACTGACCTTGAAGGCAAGACAATTGGAATTCTTGGAATGGGTAGAATAGGGCGCGCAGTGGCAAAAAGAATCCGCCCGTTTGGGATGGACATCACATATCACACAAGAAACAGGCTGCCGGAAAATGAGGAAAAAAGACTAGGGGCAAGATATGTTTCGCTTGATGAATTGTTTGAAAAAAGCGACGCTGTGACGATCCACATCCCATACACAAAGGACACACATGGAATCGTAAACGCGCGTCTTTTGAAAAAAATGAAAAAGACATCGCATTTGATCAACACGTCTCGCGGCAAGATACTAAACGAAAAAGACTTGATAAAAGCACTAAAGACAAACAGCATTGCAGGAGCTGCCTTGGATGTGTTTGAAAACGAGCCGATAGGAAAGGATCATGAACTCGTAAAAATGAAAAACGTGGTGCTGGCTCCCCACATCGGGAGCTCCACTGCAGAGACAAGGAAAAAAATGGCAGAGATCACAATGAAGAATCTAATTTACGGCCTAGACGGTCGGAAGATGATTTACTCAGTCGATGCTAATTAGATCGTCTGGATGCGCCTTTATGCAGTCGGTTCCCACCGGCTTTAATGCAGAAAAGTTGATTGCTCCTTTTGGCATCTTGTCTTCTTTTTGCAGCGCCTCGAGTTTTGCGCTGAAAATTTTTTTGTGTCTGTCACATGTCACTCCAACCATGTATTCGTCCTTGTCAGATACGATTGAAATTATGAACTCAGGCGGATTGACGCAGCCTGTTCCCCTTTCCTTAATCGAGCAACGGTCTGGAAGCAACAAGGTATCATCGTAAAATAACTATGTAAACGTTCACGAATTCACTGGATGCTGATTTGTTCGATTATTTTATCAAAATTCCAAAACGACTGCTGTGTAGTTTTGAGATCCAGAAGGCCTTTTTCTTGTAATTTTTTTACTATCAAAGCAGAGTATGCCGGTGCGCCAGTAGCCCCAGGAGAGTTGTAGTTTAGGACATGGAACGAGTTGTTTCCCTCTATCTCCAAGATTTCAGACAGGAATTCTCCCTGTTTTGATATTATTGGCGTTCGGATTCCCGATGTTCCGCGTTTTACAAAAAAGCCAGGTCGGACTTTTGGTATGAATTGTTTTACTCGGTTCACCATTGCGTTTTTTGATAGCGAGCTTCTCCATTCCTTTGAAACCAGGGACAGAAACTCGGGATTTGCCAATAGTTTTTTTGAGCCGCCGCTGAGAATGTCCCCTATTTTTGACGCCACATCCGAGATGTTCCCCACATAACCGGAATATGTTTCAGGGCTTGCGACAGGGACTGCGTTTGGTCCGATTTCGGTTGTGCCGTTTGCTCTTTTTATCCAATGAGGATCTAAAAACGGAAAGTTCTTGAATTTGGCTACAGAGTAGACGTTAGCGTTCACCAGGTTTTCATACTGCTTTTCTGCTATCCAGTATTCGCCTCTAAAATGAAGCGAAGAGTAATCTTTTGCAAGCCCAAGCATTTTTGCGATTTCAAGCGAACTTCCTCCAGCACAGTTTATTGCAAATGTGCATTCAATTGTGGAATTATTGGAAAAGCACAGTTCCAGGGAATCGCCAGTGTTTTTTATTCCAGTAGTCTTGTGATCGAATAAAAATGCCACGCCGTTATTTTTGGAGCTGCTGTAAAGCTCTCTTGTCATTACACCGTAATCAGTGGATACATCTTGGCTGCAATAGATTGCAGAGTCGCAGTGAATATTGGGCTCTTTTTTTGACACCTCGTTTGAATCCATTAGATGAAGTGCGTCCTCTGGGATCCCGTTTTGCGCCCCCCACTTGAGATATTTTTCCAGGGTTTTGTGTTGCGAATCATCAAGTGCGACTTCAAACGTTCCGCACTCCTTCCATGGAATGTTTCTTGTGGTTGAAAACTCTTTCCAGAGGCCGTGCGATATCAGAGCGGCCTTTGCAATTGTCTTCTTTTTCTGCGGATCAAGATAGAACGGAGAGTGAATCACGCCTGTGTTTCTGCTGCTTGCGTGCAGGGCAATACTGCTTTCTTTTTCAACCACGCAAGCCTTAAGATTTGACGTAGAGAGCCAATAAGAGATTGCTGTACCGAGGATGCCGCCGCCAATTATTGCTACGTCATACTTGTTCAATACAAGAACACCAAAACGCATTGATTAATGGATTATGAAAAAGCGCCGAGAGGGAGATTTGAACTCCCGTACCCTTACGAGTACGCGCTGTATGGTTTTTTCAATTTCCAGGCGCGCGCCCTACCAGGCTAGGCGACCTCGGCAACGTCTTTACGACAAAAAACTATCTTAAAACTGATTATATAATATGTGATTATTGTTGACGAGCCGACGGTTTACCCTTTGATGAATTTCTCTAATTCGCTTTTTGCTTCCGGATCACTCATTTGTTTTGGAGGATGCTTCATCAGGTATGCGCATGCAGGGATTATCGGGCCGCCCATTTTTCTGTCCAGGGCAATCTTTGCCAAACGCGCTGCATCGATTACGATTCCGGCAGAGTTTGCCTTGTCGTCAACTTCGAGTCTCACCTCCATGTTGTATGGAATGTTTGCCCACTGTCTTCCCTCGATTCGCATGAACATCAGTTTGGTATTTCCTAAAAATGGAATAAAGTCTGATGGACCCACGTAGATTTGATCATCTGCAAGTCGGTGTTTTAGTTGGCTTTGGACACTCTCAGTTTTTGAAATTCTTTTGCTTACCAGCCTTTC
>DATIGB010000175.1:0-4993 GCA_035454985.1 Candidatus Nitrosotenuis sp. | reverse complement strand
TATTTTCTTACTTTCAATATGCAGAATGCAACCAAAGTTGGACGATAAAACAAAGAAATTGGCCAAGAAAATGAGTTGGGCAAACACGGAAGGCTTTGAAGAGTCGGATATTGTCATAATAGGAATACCGGACGAGACAGGATCCCACTCGATGTGGTCAGGCACCTCAAGGGCACCAGACATGATACGAAGAATTTCAAATGAGCGAGACATCTACTATGAAAAAAATCTCCAGTGCATTGCGCTGCCAGCAAAGGGCCTTCAGAACACACGGGTTTACGATTACGGAAACATCAAAAAACGGCAGATCCCAAAGGCATTTGATAAAATTTTATCCTCATCCAAAATCCCAATCGCGATTGGCGGGGATCACTCCAACACAGCTTCAATTTTAAAGACAGTGGCAAAAAAACACGGGCCGGTTTCTCTGGTTTACTTTGATGCCCACCCAGACTTTGTGTCGCACACTAGGAACTATTACGGTTCGGTCATTACAGACTCTTTGGACTGTATCGACATAAAATCAAGCATACAGATAGGCATCAGAAGCCCCGAGACTGAGGAGCTTGCCAACATAGAAAGATACGGCCTCAAAGTAATCACGCCGTTTGATGTAATTGAGCGCGGAATAGGGAACATATCAAAAACAATCATGGACACCATAAAGGGAAACGTCTATGTCTCATTTGACATGGATTGCCTAGATCCTGCTTATGCACCAGGGGTTTCAGTTCCGGTGCCAATCGGCATGGAAAGCCAGGATACCACACATTTGGTTAAGAAAATTGTCCAGAACGGAATTGTTGGCCTTGACATCATGGAGGTCTGCCCAAAACACGATCTGAACAACCAGACATCGCATCTTGCGTCAAGAATGGTTGGAGAAATCATTTCTTCGTGTAAGGTATAATTAGTATTTCAGTTTAGAACAAAATATGCACACAGTAAAAATTCCAAAAATTATTCAGTTTGGTAAAGACGCGCTGTCACAAGCGGAATATCCAAAAAACGCACTTGTCATTACAACTGCGCCGCCACCCATATCGGCAAAGTGGCTTGGAAAGATGGGGATCAAGGACTACATGCTGTATGACAAAGTAGAGCCAGAACCATCAATTGAAACAGTAAACCAAGTCGTCTCAGAATACAAGGCAAAAAACCCGTCTTGTGTGATAGGGCTTGGAGGCGGAAGCTCACTTGACGTTGCAAAATATTCGGCAGCAGAGATGAAGCTGGAAAAAATTCTAATCCCGACAACATTTGGAACAGGCGCAGAAATGACCACATATTGCGTTCTAAAGTTTGAAGGAAAAAAGAAGCTGTTGCGTGAAGACAGATTCCTTGCCGACAGAGCAATAGTTGATGCGTATTTCATGGACGGCACTCCAGAACAAATCATCAAAAACTCAGTCTGCGACGCATGTGCACAGGCAACCGAAGGATACGACAGCAAGCTTGGAAACGAGTTCACACGAACCATGTGCAAGCAGGCCTTTGAGGTTTTGTATGACGCAATAATCAACAACAAGCCAGAGAACTATCCGTACGGCTCAATGCTCTCAGGAATAGGATTTGGCAACTGCTCTACAACGCTAGGACATGCACTTTCGTATGTCTTTTCAAACGAGGGCGTGGCTCACGGGTACTCACTTTCGTCCTGCACCACAGTGGCGCACAAGTTCAACAAGTCGATCTTTTATGAGCAGTTCAAAGAGGTCATTGAAAAGCTAAAGTTCGACAGAATGTCCCTAAAGGCACCGCTTGACCAGGCAGCAGACGTGGTAATGACCGATAAGGGTCACTTGGATCCAAACCCAAGACCGGTAACAAAGCAAGATGTCATCCAGTGTCTAAAGGACATCGTTGAAGGAAAGCTCTAGAACCTTCACCACTTTCTCTTTTATTACACGGTACAGAAATCGCACATTTTACTAAACTTAAATACCGCAGATTAGATCACAAAAAAAGATGCTAAAGTTCGGAATTCAAAACGGGCTGAATGTTGCAAGAGCAGGCTTTAGCGAAGACCAGATCCTGACTGCCTGTCTGCTTGCCGACAGAACAGGTTATGATTCTATTTGGTACATGGATCACTCAAACGTGCCCCAATGGTCAAAGGCAATAGTGAACGACCCGTGGGTCATGCTTTCCGCAATCGCGGCAACGACAAGGCATGTAGAGCTTGGCACGTGCGTTACTGATGCAATAAGAAGACACCCATCAAACATAGCACTTGCGGCAATTACACTTGACAGGGTATCAAAGGGAAGAGCGACTCTTGGAATCGGTGCAGGCGAGGCTCAAAATTTAAAAGAATTCAACATACCGTTTGACAACCCAGTAAGCAAGTGGGAGGAGCAGTTACAAGTTATCAAGCTCCTCTTTGAATCAAGTCCAGATAACAAAGTAGACTATAGCGGCAAGTATTATCAATTGGCACAGGCCTGCCTCCAGGCAAAACCAATCAGAAAGCCACACCCGCCAATATACATGGCTGCAGGCGGACAGCGAACACTAAAGATGACAGGAAAGTACGGCGACGGGTGGCTACCCATAGGATACACACCTGAGCTCTTCGAAGATCATGCAAAGACCATCAAGGAATCCATGAAGGAAAGCAACAGAACAAAAGAAGATCAGGAAAACTTCCAGTATGCACTAGACATCGATGTTTACTTTTCCGACGACGCAGAAGAGTCTTGGGCAAAGATGAAAGAGGCAGTAAAGGTAAGTCTGTTCAAGCCAGAAGTGTTGCGTGTTCACGGAATAAAAGAAATTGAGGGCTTTGATTTTAAGAAATATTTCACAGAATACTCCATGTCAAACCAAGACTGGATTGTAAAGATGAGGGAGGGTGCGACTACAATTCCAGACTCTGTTGCACGATCATCTGTCGCCGTCGGAACACCGGACGATGTTATTCCAGTCTTTGAGCGATTCCTAAGGGCAGGAGTGAATCATTTTGTGATACGATTCTGGGGCTCCAACTATTTTGGCTCAATTGACAAGTTTGCATCCAAAGTGATGCCATACTTTAAAGAAAAATACAAGTAATGCCAGAGACCCCAAGGACAATCGAGTCTACCGTTTGGAACGATGACAAAAAATGCTGGGACACATTTATTGTTCCAGTCGACGAGTATCATGGGTTTACAGAATGCAGGCACTGTCAAAAACCAATATCCCACAACATAAAGTCTGAGGGAAAGTTCAGAGTAGTCTGGGTCAGGTGCGCCTGCGCGGGGCAATGAGCGCAATAGAGTCTGCAGAGGCATTTGCAAGGGCCAAAAACGCAGACATTAATTTTTGTAAAAGCATCGTGTTTAGACTAAAGTCAATTGGCGTAAACGACGAGAGGGTACTTTGCTGCGCATTTTTGTGCCATGCAAACGCCAGCTTTGATGAGATACATGCCAGGTTCGGCCGAGAGATAGCAACGGGCGTCGCCTCAATATCAAGGGATTTGAGCCTGCCCAGAAAAATTCAAGAAGAGCAATACGTAAGGCAGCTGCAAGACGCCCCATGGGAATCCATTTTGGTCAAAATGTGCGAAATATCGGCGACTCTCAAGGTCCTAAAGGATTCGGAATTGTCAAAAACAAAGAGAGGCAAGATTCTCAAGCAAAACGTTCACTATCTCAACGTGCTAAAAAAGAAGATTTCTGAAAACAAGGCAAAAACGCCCGGATTAGAGAGGCTGCTAGATGGAGCCAATGAGACACTGATGTACTTTAAGCAAAGGCCAATCAGTTTCTAGAATCGCGCAAGTTCATAGACGGGCCTTTGAATCTGATTTTTCGGACGTATGTCTTAAATTTGGACAGAATTTAGGTGTGTCATGAAGGGGGACATCCTGCTGCAAAACGTTCAGGTAAAGGGATTTGTTCCGGCAACCGCTGGCAAAAACGTAAAGGAAGGAAAGAAAAAGATTCGCGATGCAGTAGAGACAAAGCTTGGCAAAAACATAGGCAACGTAAGGAAGCGTTGTGAAGGCAAGCCACTCTCAGTAAACGTGGTTTTTTATCTGCAAAAGGACTCTGCCCACGCAAAAAAAGACCTCGACAGTCTCTCAAATGTACTGCTTGATGTGCTTTCAAAGGAAATGTCAAGCAAAGACTCAGAGCCGGGCCTAAACATAATAAGTGATGACAGCGTGATCTACAAAATAGTCTTTGAGAAAAAAATTGTAAGTTCTGCAGAGGAAGAAGGGCTTGCATTTTCAATTTACGAGTGGTCATATTCCTGATGAGTTTTTAGGCCCAAACTGGCGCCTTTTTCAGCCACGATACAAAAGGGCTTGATTTATTTACAATAAATTGCAATTTTTTCCATGCAGCTTTTAGGAAGACTGGCGATAAAATCAAGACAAAAGATAGCCGAATTTCTAAGCCAGGAACATGTGGGACGAATCTGCTCAATAGACAGGGACGGGTTTCCCCAGATAATTCCAATGAACTTCGTCTTTCTAAACGGTGCAATCTACATGCATTCTCACCCAAGAGGCGAGAAGCTTGAAAACATAAAATCAAACAGCAAGGTAGGCTTTGAGGTTGACAGGGAGTTAGAATTCCTTCCATCATATTTTACACATCCAACGGACGCCTCGCAGGCAGACACACTGTACATCAGCGTGGTAATCAAAGGAATCGGCTCCATCGTTTCAGACAAAAATGAAAAAACCTCTGCGCTGAACGGATTGATGGAAAAATATCAGCCGGAGGGAAACTATGAGAGACTCACACCAGACATGGAGGTGGTAAACGAGGTTGCAATAATCAAGGTAACCCCCAAGACAATGCTTGGGAAATACAAAATCGGCCAGCATGTGAGCAAGGATGCTCGTGACCGGCTTGCAAAAAAAATACTGGCCAGAAACTCCCCCACCTCAAAAGAAACATTGCGAATAATGGGCTTTGAGATTACGGAAAACGGCGTAAAAATGGTAGACGAGCCGGAGTGGTAACTAGTTGGACATGGTTCCAGCCATATCAAG
>DATIGB010000174.1:0-2654 GCA_035454985.1 Candidatus Nitrosotenuis sp. | reverse complement strand
TACTTTAACCAAATCATAAGCAAGCCATATCCGACAGGAACGTACGTGGCGCAATTAGAGTATCATGATTTGAAAGTGTCTGACTTTTTCCACGTGAACTAGCTCTTCTTTGCTGCGCCTTTCACTATGTTGAATAGCTGGCGCACTGCAATTTTTGGGTGGTGGGCTGCAAGCTTGATTATGCTTGCAAGGCTGAATTCGGCCTTTATGAAATCCAGAAACTCCTCGACACTCAGCTCCTTTATGATGTCAAGTTCCTTGTCCCAGTCCTCGTCTGAAAGGCCAATCCACCTGTTTTGGACTTTTGAGGCAGAGTTAATTTTTGCAAGGATTGCCTTTTTCCATATCTCTTCGTACTTGGCAAGCGACTTTTCTGATGTGTCATTAGATGCCACTGCGTTTGCGGCAATTTCTCCGGCAGTTCTTCCAAAGCGTATTGCATATCTTATGCCCTCAAGTACGAGCGGGTTTGCTTGTCCTGCCGAGTCACCTACCAAAATCAGTCTGTCATAAACCGTCTTTCTTGATAGTCCGTCATTTGGGATAAGTCCGTAATGGAACTCTGTTGTGGTAATCTTGCCAAGCGCTTCTATCGGTCCTAGCCTTTCTTCCATTATCTGCTTTAGTCTTTCTGTCGGATCCACGTTGGACTCGGGTTTGCCGACTCCCACTCCGATTCGCACAGTGTTTTTCCCAAGTGGAAATATCCACGCATATCCTGCAGGGGAGTATTTCTGCCCTACCATCAGCCACCATGTTTCAGGATCCACGTTTTCTGCAACCGCCTCGTACTCTGCACCGGCGCCAAATCTTTTCCACTGGGTAACAAGTCCAAGCGACTTTGCGACAACTGACTGAAAACCGCTAGCATCAATTACTATTTTTGAGTTAAATCTGACCTCTTCCTTTCCCGCAGTACCGCTCACCCCAAGTATCTTTCCGTCTGAATCTTTGATTACGTCGGTAACCGTAGTGTCCAGAAAAAGCTGAGCTCCCTTTTTCTGCGCCTCGTCTGCCAGCCATCTGTATGTCTTTCTAACATCCAGCACCGCTGCCATTGGCTCCTTGTTGCTTATCGTGACTTTGTTATTTGGTGAGCAAAACGCATAGTTCTTGATTGGATTGTAACAGTCGTCTGGAATGCTAAACTCTTTGATGGCGTCAATCCAGGTGACCCCGCTTGTTCTCACCGTCTGAGCTACTGTGTTTTCTTTTTCTAACAATGCCACACTTGCGCCTTTTTGCGCAGCAGCATAAGCGGCAGATGAGCCGGCAGGGCCTGCGCCGACTATGACAATGTCAAAACTAAACTCTTTTGTCATTATGGTTGGTGGCTTTTTTGAATATTATAATCTGTAGTTTTTTGCAAGTAAATTCTTGCGCCGTTCCCTCACAGGACCAGTCTTTTGAAATCATTGTTCGTTTTGATGTGCTCAAAGTCAACATCAAATCTTGCCTTGTACTTGAAGGAATGATCAATCTTTATTGCACTCTCTAGGGCCTCAAGGCTGTCCTTTATGTTGCCCTGTTTTGCCAAGCTTGAAGACTTGTTATACAGTGCAGTCGTGCTGTTTGATTTTATTTTCAGGACCTCATCAAAACATGCAATCGCCTCCTCATACCTTGCCAAATAGTGTAATGCGAGCCCCTTGTTCACCAGTGCCAAGGCATTCTGTGGCTCTATTTTGATTACCTTGTCGTAAATTGAAATCGCGTCGACATATTTTCCGAACTTGCCAAGGATGTTTGCCTTTTTAATTAGTGCGTCGACATGATTCGGAACTGATTCTAACACTTTGTTAAAAAGAAACAGTGCCTTTTTTGAATTGCCTAGGTTTAGCTCTGTTATTCCGTGATTAAAAATTTCAGCGGCACTCATCACTTGAGAATTGGCTTGCCGTTTGCGTCGTTTTTTCTCTCCGTGTCAAAGGTTGCCATGTGATCTGGATCTCTGTGGACGTAGCTGTAGTCATCTCCCTGTTTTTTCCTGCAGAATTTCTTGTGAACCGATTCCTCGATTTTCAGGGTTGTTTCGTTCTCATGAAACATCCTTTTTCCGCAGTCTTCGCAAATGATCTCAGCCATACATGTAGTCAAATATCAAATGTATTTATTTTATACCCCGCAGTCTATGCAGTATATGGCGGAGATGCAGATCGTGCCTCTTATTAGTTGGTCTGTGGTATCTGCTGTTCTGTTTGTAGTTGTTGGCCTTGCTTACCGCACTTATTTGAGAAAAAAAAGAGACGCTGACAACTTAGGCCTGATTTGAGCCTGCAATTTCCTTGATGTATGCCAGTATTCCAGTGTAATCCAGGTCGCCAAATCCCTTATCGACCGCATCTTGGTATACCTGGTTTGCCTTTTTTGCCATGGGAAGCTCCAGCCCGAAGGCCTGCGCCGCCTGGTTTATCGTATCTAGGTCTTTTTTGAGATTGCTTAGGGTGAACGTGGGCTCAAAGGAGTCATCAATCATCTTGTATGCCTTGGTCTCACTCATTCCTGTTTTAAAATAGGTGGAGTTGAGAATTTGCAGGAACACTTTTGGCTCAATTGAAGCTCCCCTGGCAAGCGTGATTCCCTCCGATAGCGCAAGCGATAGCATGGCAATCTGGAGGTTCATTGCGAGCTTTACTGCATGCGCAGTTCCGTTT
>DATIGB010000173.1:0-4330 GCA_035454985.1 Candidatus Nitrosotenuis sp. | reverse complement strand
ACTATGTCTTTTTTCAAATCAGGATCAATTACCGTTGCAAGTTTTGATAGCACTTGGTCTACGCCAACCATGCAAAAAAATTCCCTTTTACGATATTTAAAGATAGGTTGCCTCACAAAAAGGCAAAATTTACAAAAATATTACAGATTAGGGATACCTAAGCAGAAATTTTTAAGAACAAATCGTAAACTGAATTTTGATCCTGCCGGACTGCATCAATTGCAAAATGTTATGAAACAATCCGGCGCTTTTGTGAAAGAAATGCAGAAATTTGCCCCAAAGATTCATAAATTCAGGTTTTGGAGTTTCGTACAGTTGTTTTCTATATCTACTCTAGAGGATGTCGTAAGAATTCCACCAAGCATGTTTGGCACTTCGCTAAAGAAGGCAGGAATTAGCATTCTCAAGGAAAAATACGAGAGCATGATCAATGCAGAACTTGGATACATCATCATGATTTTAGAGGCCAAGGTTGACGAGATGGGAAAAATGATTGCAGGCGACGGTGGCACATACCATCGGGTCGAGTTTGAGGCACTCACGTTTACCCCAAAACTCCAGGAAATTGTTTTGGGCGAAATTGTCGACATTACAGACTTTGGGGCATTTGTTAGAATCGGTCCAACTGATGCACTGCTCCACCTGTCCCAAGTGATGGACGACTACTTGCAAAGCGATGTCAAGTCAGGAATGATCATTGCAAAACAAAGCAACCGCACGCTAAAGGTCGGCTCTACGATTCGCTCAAGAATTACCGCAGTATCGCTAGGAAAGGCAGCTACCATGGGCAAGATAGGAATCACATGCAGGCAGCCGTTTTTGGGCGCAGAGGAATGGATTGCAGAAGAGATCAAAAAATCAGGAAAGGAAGGAAGCAGCGCTGGCGATAAAAAAGAAGTAAAAGAAGTCAAGGTAGAGAAAAAAGAAAAGAAGGAGAAATAAGAAATGGTGCGAGAGATGGCATGCAGAAAGTGCAAGCACGTTTTTGTTGGAAAGGTCTGCCCATTATGCAAGTCATCGGATTTGACTCCAGACTGGACGGGTGTTGTCCTAGTATCAGACCCTGAAAACTCCCATGTCGCAAAAACTTTGGGAATTACTCAGAAAGGAAAGTTTGCCCTAAAGGTAACGTAGGTTTGGGCTTTAGTCCAAAAAAAGAACTAGCCAGATTCTTGCAAGAAGACGTCGGACGGGGAGATGTCACATCAGACATAATCACAAACAGGAGAATTGTCGCAAAAATAATTACGCGCCAGGCGTGTGTCATAGCCGGCGCAAGGTTTGCAAGAGAAATTTTTGCAATGAACAAATGCAGGGTGAAAATTCTAAGGAAGGACGGTGCACATGCAAAACCAGATCAAGTGGTAATGGAGATTTCAGGACCCGCAAGGTCAGTTCTCAAATGCGAGCGAACTGCGCTGAACCTACTCTCAAGAATGAGCGGAATTGCCACAGCCACAAATGAGCTTGTCAGAATTGTAAAAAGCGCAAACCCAAAAACAGACGTATACTCCACAAGAAAGACAGCCCCCGGACTGCGATTCTTTGACAAGGAAGCGGTAATGATTGGAGGCGGCAAGAAACACCGAGTGTCGCTCTCAGACATGATAATGATCAAGGACAATCACATTGCCGCCGAGGGCTCGATAATTGAGCTGATCAGGCTGGCAAAGAAAAGATCAAGTGTGTTTGAGGTCGAAGTCGACACCCAGCCAGATGCAATCATGGCCGCAAGCCTTGGGGTTCCAATAATAATGCTAGACAATTTCACCCCGCAAAGAATCTCAAGCACCATATCTTCCCTAAGAAAACTTGGGCTCAGAGACAAGGTAAGACTTGAGGCGTCTGGCGGGATAAACGCAAAGAACGTACGCAAGTTTGCAAAAACCAGAGTCGACATGATTTCGATTGGCAGCATCACAAATTCTGCAAAGGCAATCGACTTTAGCCTAGAGGTGTGATTTTTCAATAATCAAAAAACCATTTTTGAAGACGGTTTTTATCAAAAGTGATCAGAAGAGATTCCCTTAGGTAACAATGTTAGCAAACGGATTATAACTACAGCACACATGACTTGTTGAAATGAGCCAGGCGTTACGAAACGACAGGAAAATGATGCTGCTTTGCATTGCGGCAGCTGCTACAACTGTCGTTGCTGGAATACTGCATCTAATCATGGTTCCCCGCGCAATTTCACACAATCCCGGAGAGGGAGTACTTTTCCTAGTTGGCGGCGCATTGCAGGTCTTTTGGGCGTTGCCAGTAATGCAGCGATGGGGCAGAATATGGCAAATAATTGGAATTGTCGGCACGGCAGTTTTTGTAGCGTTGTGGCTATCAGACAGGCTGCACCTCATTCCGGAAAGCGGCATGCCAAGGCCGGGCGTTCCAGGCGACAGGCCAAGGGGCAATGCTCCAGGAATTGGAATAGGATGGAACCCGCTCTCAATAGAGACATGCCAGATTGCATTCATTGGACTGTATTCTGCCATAAGCAGGATAATCTCAAAACAAAAAACAGCCTAGATTTCAGGTGTTGCGGCAACAGATGTCGACAAGGGCTTTGCCGGAGTTTTTTATTGCATCAGACTCAGCTTATCGCAAGCATTCGCTCTATTGCAAGCCTTGCCTTGTCTGCTATGTTTTTTTGGACT
Organism: Candidatus Nitrosotenuis sp.; assembly: GCA_035454985.1. Classification (GTDB taxonomy): domain Archaea; phylum Thermoproteota; class Nitrososphaeria; order Nitrososphaerales; family Nitrosopumilaceae; genus Nitrosotenuis. The sequence goes on along the minus strand of DATIGB010000173.1, from coordinate 1,676 downwards.
CTGACTTCGTACTTGTCATCCAGCAAGGACGCATAAACCTTCTCAGGCGTTATCATTTTCATGTACTGGCACACTGCGTTGTCCGATGCAGGGACGAATTTCTTGCTCGGGTTTTGCTGCTGCATTCGGTACAGGATTCCAGTCTCCGTTGCAACAACAAACTGCTTTGCGTCGGATTGTTTTGCATAGTTCATCATGCCCTCTGTTGAAAGAACTTGGACTTGCCTGTTTTTGTAGTCACCCACTGCCACCTCATACATTATTTGTGATGTGCAGCTGCATTCTGGGTGAACCAACAGCTCCGAATTTGCCAGCGTGTCTAGTTTTTTGTGGATGTCTTCTGATCTGATTCCTGCATGGACGTGGCACTCGCCTGCCCAGATGTACATGTTTTTTCTTCCAGTAACTTTGGCAACATAAGAACCCAAAAACATGTCGGGCAAAAACAAGACCTCCCTGTTTTCAGGAATCGACTTTACCACGTTTACTGCATTTGATGACGTGCAACAATAGTCAAGCTCAGACTTTATTTCGGCAGTAGTATTGACATACCCAACAGCTATTGCGTCCGGATGCTCCTTTTTCCAGCTGCGCAATTGATCAGCGGTGATTGAATCGGAAAGCGAGCATCCTGCCGCAAGGTCCGGGATTAGCACCTTTTTGTCAGGACAAATGATTGCGGCAGTCTCCGCCATAAAGTGTACACCGCAAAACAGAATCGTCTTGTTCGGAGTCTTTGCGGCCTGCCTTGCCAAACTGAGCGAATCCCCTACAAAGTCCGCCACATCTTGGATTGCCGGGAGTTGGTAGTTATGCGCCAAAATGACTACGTCCTTTTCCTTCTTTAGTTTCAAGATTTGCTCAGATAGCATGATCATAACAGTTAGCCTCAATATTCATTTAAAGAATAAGATCAGAGTGGTATTTTTCTGAAATCTAGACAATTGTGACAATTTTTGCCAGAATCATGTGCCTAGCTGCATCTCGTCAGAGCAAATTCCACGAAGGCACTCTATTGCCGACAGTATTGCAAGCCTACTTGTTTTTGGGTTGTTTTGGTCAGGTACGTTTTCTACAGTTACGGTGATTTTGCCGAACTTTCCCCTTGCCTCAATGTGATGGGTGTTTTTGTCAGTGTTTGGGTCGGCAACTATTCTTACCTTGGTCTTTTCGCTGCCAATCCCCGCAAGACTCAGCAGCGCCGCGACGTTTATGTTTGCAGGAAACAGCAGCACTGCCTCTTTTGCGTTTCCATCAAATATCGTAACTGGGTTTTTTATCCCATCAATGTCCATGCTGTGCGTCTCAAAGAACTTTGCACCCCTTAGCGATTTTGGGTTTTTTGTAGTTGTTATGGAAAGTGAGTCAAGCTCGTTTTTTACAGACTTGATTGCGTCAAGGCCAGCAATTGCGCCAGACGGAAGATAGATGTTTTTCTTAAACTCAGAACACGCCTCAAGCAGCACGTCGAGCACCGATTCGTCAAGGAGCGCGCCCACACTCATTATCATCACGTCTCTTTTGTTTTGCAGAATGCTTAGCGCATGATTCCTAACTGCCTCCTGCGACGCAGCCTCAACTACAATGTCAACTGGGTTTGAGGACAGCATGTGGGGGTTTTCAACTATTGCCGGCTTTTTTGCCAGCTTTGATGCAAGTGCCTCTGATTTGTTTTT
>DATIGB010000172.1:0-5651 GCA_035454985.1 Candidatus Nitrosotenuis sp. | reverse complement strand
TGTCTTTATGGATAGGGCGAAGGTAGAAGATCTTGAGGGCGACATAAGAAAGGCAGTAGAGAACGGAATGAGCGCCATAAATCAATTGAAAACTGAATTTCCTGGACTAAAGATAGATGCAGTAGAGAAGGGCCGCCGGGTCCCACTCAGATCCATGGTTGAGTATGACGATACCGGCATGACGTTCACTGGTTTCATAGATGCAGTATTCCGGCACGACAACGGTCATCTGATTGTTGACTACAAGACAGACAAGAACACAAACTACGCCTCTGACCACAAAAGGCAGCTGGCAGTTTACAGAAAAATGCACTCCATACTGGAAGAAATTCCAGAAGACAGGATCAGCACGTGCGTAGTGTTTGTGGCATTGAGGGGTGGAATAAACACAGGCAAATTCGACTGGTCAATAGAAATGGAAAAGAGAAACGCATTCTCAACATTTGCAAAACATTTGCAGACTGTCCTAGTATGGAAAAGGGATCCAAAAAAGTTCATACAGGATTTACTGGACCACCCAAGGGATGATCCTCTGTATCAGGCCATCAAAGAGAAGATAACGCAGAACCGTTCCAAATCTTCGTCAGATTAAAGGACATCACCGTCAGCCTCAGAGTTTTGTGTGTAAATGTCTTTAGTGGAAAATTTCTGAAATTGCAAGTGTCATTCCAATTCCAATAATTATTAAATAAATTCTGAAATATTTGTTTTTGAAATTTTTAATTGCGGGAATTCTTTTTGAATGATTTTTGCCAGACAGCCTAACGATGTTTTAACACCATTTGTTTTTTCTGGATCGGTTCCAGGGTAAAGACGAACGGTTGTTTTTTCTTTTTTTGAAAACACTTCAATTAAAAATTGTTGATTTTTTCCATCTATTACTACAGCATGGACCAGAACGGCTTTTTTATTTTGAGATATGAAAAAATCATCTAATTTTATTATGTATGGCGCTGTTATGGCAAAAGGCGAAAATTTAGTTGAAAAAAATTCCAGGTCTATTCCTGCATCAAAAACAACGTGCGGCATCTTTCAAGTCATTATTTTAGTAGCACCTGATCTGTGCCTAGGTTTTGACCTTAATTTAGTACCGCAGCACGGACAGTTGATGTTTTTAACTTTTAGATATAATGAGCAATAACTGCATCGCTTTTGACCTGAGTCATATCTAAATTGATTTGAAATTGTCTCTGCTTTATACGAAATACAAATTCCTTTACATGATGCAACCATAAGTCATGTAATGGCTTTTTTTATTTAAACTAGCAATGATCTTTTAAACTAGTGCCAATTAATACCTATAGAATTAGCACTAGAAGTTATTTTTATCACTAGTTTATATCCTTGAAAACAAAAAATTGAGCATGAAACAAAATTCGTTGATTAGAAAAAAGCAAAAGTCACAATCACTAAAACTTGTGGTGAGTTGATTGGATAAGACGATTGTCGAGTGTGGCGCACTGAGATAAATGAGCAGCATGCAACAAACCACACACTTTGTTCAGACCACCCCCTACAATATCTTAGTGACTGGTGCAACGGGTTTTATTGGAACACATCTAATTTCATCTCTTATAAAAAGAGGCTACTCTGTTAAGGCCCTGTCAAGAAACACGCGGGAAGATTCTAAGAATTTGAAATTTGTAAAAGCAGACTTGTTCAATGAGGACGAATTAAAAGCTGCTCTTGTTGGAATTGATGTTGCATACTATCTGGTTCATTCCATGGAAGGCGACAAAAATCACTGGAAGGAATTTGCGGCAAGAGAGAGAATTCAAGCTCAGAACTTTCTAAGGGCAGCTACAATCTCAGGGGTAAAAAGAATAATCTATCTTGGAGGATTGGTAAACGAAAGTCTGCATCTTTCTCCACACATGAAGAGCAGAAAAGAAGTAGGGGATATTTTAGCGTCGGGAGGCATCCCCGTAACGCAATTGCGAGCATCTCTGATTATTGGCGCTGGCGGAGGTTCTTATGCCATGCTTCGTTATCTAGTGGAACGCCTGCGAATAATGGTATGCCCAAGGTGGGTCAAATCACTAGCTCAACCAATAGCAGTAGATGACGTTGTAGAGTATCTTGTCGGTTGCATGGAAAAGCCAGAAACGGCAGGCAGGACATTTGACATTGGGGGGCCTGAAAGACTGACCTATGAGGGATTGATGAGACTATATTCAGCATATCTGAACAAAAATCTCTTTGTTATCCAGATTCCATTTTTGACGACTAAGCTTTCCTCATATTGGGTTGATCTAATTACCCCAGTCAAGGCATCGCTAGCAAGGCCGTTAATCGATAGTCTTGTCCACGATACCATAGTTAAAGACGATTCTATTAGAAAGATAATTCCAATTCCTCTCAAATCCGTGAGCGAGGCAATTCATATTGCAACTAAGGAAATTAAACAGAACCCTCCTCCAGAAGAAGATATTGAAAATAGGACAAGTTTTGTCCTTAATCAAAAACTACTATTGATTTCGCTTTTGGCAATGACAGTAATCGGAACCACATATTATTGGCTGGATGATCGGCCAGACGTATATCGGATTGAATGGCTTGCGGCATCTGGAATCTGGTTTACTGCATTAATCAGCTCCATAATTTTTGTAAATAACAAAACCAAACTAGGGTATCTTATTGCCGGAATAGTGTCTTGGATAACGCTCATTTTTTGGTTGTTTGACAACTATTATGTTCTGTTCCATGATTCCGTTATTGCCACGCAGCCAAATATCGAAATGACGATTCGTAATTTTATTGGCGTCATGTTTGCAAGTCTTGCAATAGCTGCCTCACACAACGTGTTTCATAAAATCCAATTAAGACAACTTAGAGGCAGACAGATGTAAAATAAAACCCAATGAAGAGTGTGTTGTATGAATTTGGTTTTATTCTGAACTTATTTCATGCAAAGAATTCAAAATTGTGTTTAATGGACCCTCGCGAGGGTTTTGTCTGATTAGTTTGATTCCCAAGTTTTGTTAGACAGGATTAGAAAGTGCACTTATTTTTGTGATTTGGTTTTGACTTTGACAAGGATACGCTCCGCTGTCTTTACCGAAGTTTCTGCTTCCTTTGGGCTCATCATTTCTGGCTGGTATTCTGAGGCATTCTTGAGGCCAATTAGCAATTTGAACTGTTTTTCAACGTCTTTTTGCTCTTGAGTGGTGAATATTTCCTTGGTAAGTGAGAGAACATCTGTATGTGAACCCGATGAACGCTTGCTGAGATGGTATGTGGTCAATGCATCAAGGGCATTAATTGCGCTATGAATTGCACTCATTACCGCATTATCGTATGCTTTTTGCTCCATTGCTAGCTTTGCCATATGTAACGAGTTACCGCTTTGGTGAGATAGTTGCCTGCTTTTTTAGAGTCTACTGCTCTCGTCATTATACGTCAGATAATTCCTTGCCGCATATCAATATGTAGTTGGAAAGAATTGAGCGGATTAGATCACTGCTTTTCTTGGATCTGAATTCCTTCTCAGAGAATAATATATGTGATATACTACCATGGAATACTTCAAACACCTCCATGCTCGCCTTGGAAATTATAGATGTTGCATAATCAAAATCATTTGATATGATCAGCAGATCAACGTCGCTATCGAGTTTTTCGTCCCGTTTTGCCACGCTTCCAAATAATATTGCTGAGATTATTGTTCTGTCATCAAGGTGCTTTTTCAAAGTTTGAGTTAATTGTGATATGGTGTTTTGTTCTGCATTAAAGACGGGCTTTATTATTTTATTCAAGATATAGCTTTTTTCATTTAGTTTGAGCTGATATGCTCTTCCAACTGGCTGAATAGTGATAATTCCAAGTCTTTCAAGATGCTGGCTAGTCATGGCTGACTCATTGGGGGAGATGTTTGCCTCCTCTGCAAGTCGCCTTACGGTAAAAATCATCCCTCTTTGTCTGATCATTGCGCGGAGCATGCTGATAGCTGGCTTGTTTCCCAATACTTCTTCCACGTATCTGTGAAACAGCATATGCGCAATATTTAAGACATATGTCCTATATTTAAGACATATGTCTTAATTAAAGGACATTATATACGTGAATAGTTTCAGGACCACAGGCAGATGCTGATGGCAAAATAGATTTTAGAACTAGTGCGATATTACCAGACTGCCCTGACTTGTTCCCATTTTGAGCAAAACCATCCCAGATAGAGTCTCTTTTGATTTCGGATTTTGAGATTCTATTTTGGTTTCATTTTTCTTGGAGTCATATTTTGCACTGGTTTCCTGCTTTGTCTTGGCCTTTCCTATTGTCATTTTCTGTTCCAGCTCTTTTATGGTGCGGTTTTTGTCAAGGGACCATTCAAAGTGCTTTGTTGCAAGCTTTGGTGAGATAACGGGATCATTTCCATATTGTATGCTCAAGACCTTGACTTTGATTTTATTTCCTTTTTGCTTGACTACTTCGGTTAGCTTCATAGAGTTTCCTGAATGATCAGTTATGGTGTAGGTTCTGAGCTCTGCGTTTGTTTTACTGGTGTGTCCTCGGTTTTGGTCATGTTCCCCGTCATGCTCATCATCAGAGTCTTCATCGTATCCGTGGCCGCCTTCATCATCATATTTTGTATGCCACTTTGTCTTTGTTATCGAGCTTGGCGTTATTGGTCCTAGGTTTCCATCGGAATTATCTGTGCCGTATACTAGCACATTCTTTGTTACTGGATCAAACTGATTGTATGCTTCTGGAGGAACAGTATCAACATTGTTTACAGTTACGCTTACTGTATCTGTAGTCGATGTTTGCCCATCAGATACTACCAATGAGAATGTCAAGGTATCGCCAGACAGTCCCACAGGCGGGGTTGTAAATGTCGGAGATGCGATTGTAGTATCAGACAGCACAACTGGCGTTCCAGATATCTGTGACCAGGAATATGTCAGAGTCTGTGCCGGTATGTCTGCGTCGGATGCAGCTCCAGATAGCGAAACCAAGGTGTTTTCATTTACTGTCTGGTCGTCTCCCGCATTTGCAGTCGTGGCTTGGTTGACTTCGGTTACTGTAATGGATACGTCTGCAAACACATCAAAGAACGAATCAGTGACTTTGACTTGGAAATTGTATGTTCCAGGCCCTTGTGATTCAGTAGGAGTCCATGTGAATGCACCGGATGGAGTTATTGATGCGCCTGCCGGCTCACCCACCAGAGAATAAGCCAGTGTTGGCGAGTCAACGTCTGTTGCAGATGCGTCAAATGTGATTGGTGCCAGTTCCGGTGCAGTGGTTGGCGCTATTGCCGATATTGTTGGTGCATCGTTGACAGGACTCACTGTGATTTTCACTGTTGCAACTGCAAAGTCTCCACTTGCATCGGTTACTCTGTATTGGTAAGAATCTTGGCCACTGTAGTTGGGACTTGGAGTGTAAGTTATGGTATTGCCCCCATTTACTGTTGCAATGCCGTTTGTTGGCGCGCTTTCTATTATGACTGAGACTGGAATATCAAACAGATTCGTGTCGTTTCCTAAAACGTTAGTTGTCACAGAGGTGTCTTCGTTTGTATTATCAGTATCATCAGATGCAGCTGGCGGTAATGGCATACATTGGGATGCGCCTGCCTGAGAAGTAAATCCTGATTCACATGGATCCTGAGATGTTGCGCCAGAAACTGCTACAAAGAATCCCGGATC
>DATIGB010000171.1:0-6113 GCA_035454985.1 Candidatus Nitrosotenuis sp. | reverse complement strand
TGTCGGCTCTGCAATCGTATTGCCGCATGATTTGCATGTCACAACGCTTGTAACATGCGAATACAAAACGTTCTCAGCACTACATTCTTTGCACTGTACCTTCTGGAACTTGCTCTTTGGTTTTGGAATGGCAATATGACTTCGTTTCATCGTGCAACCAACTCGAGCTTTCTTAGTCTGATGCCCTTTTTATTAGATTTCTTTTTGCATTGTGGGCATGTGAAAATCAACGTCTGCTTCTTCGTGGTCTTGGCAGGCTTGGCCAACTTTGGAAATTTCTGACCACCATACCCCATTTTGTCCTCATTGTGCCTTCTTTCGCCTATTGCGGAGCCTCTTCTCTTTCCCGCCTTGTATAGGGCAACCTTTTGCAATGTGTGCACTTTGCACTTTGGACAATACCGGTTCATTTCCTTGGGCATGTTCATAGAAAACACCACCTTGGTTGGTAATTTAAGGTATTACGAGTGACCGCAAGCAGAATTTTGAATCTATAATAGAGTCTACAGCCAAACTGAATTGTGACCAAGCTCTCCTCGATGATTTCCACGCTTAACGCAGTTGCAATGGGGGACAAAAAAGCAGACACGGTTTTCAAGAACTGCTCACTTGTAAACGTCTACACACGAGAAATTATTCCCGGCATCCAGATTGCGATCACACATGACAGAATCGCGTATGTTGGCCCTGACGCCTCTCATACGGCAGGACAGAATACAGCTGTAATCGACTTTGAGGGAAAATACCTCACACCTGGATTTGCCGATCCTCACATTCACATTGATCAATTTGTGATGCCTTCTGAGCTTGCAAAGCAACTGCTTCTCTGCGGAACAACAAGCCTGTTTTCTGATCCCATAGACATTGTAAGCGTATGTGGCACCAAAGGATTTTACGAGTTCGTCAAGGCGTCGTCCAATTTACCAATTCGGATATTTCATGTGGTGCCTGGGGGACTGCCCGTTGACAAAAAGTTCAGCCATGGAAAAACAATTGATATCGCTGAAGAAAAATCCGCAGTCAAACTTGATTCCGTGGTGGGCCTAGGAGAGGTGTTCTCTTGGACAAAGGTCACATCAAGGGATCCCACAACCATGAAAAAGATCTCAAGCATGCTAGAGGGTGACTGCATCATCAACGGTCACACCGCAGGAGCATCCGACAAAAAGCTGAACGCGTACATCTCGTCCGGAATTCTCTCGTGTCATGAGCCAATCGACTATGAGCAAGTAATGGAAAGACTGCGGCTTGGAATGTGGATAATGATGAGAGAGGGTTCAATCAGACGTGATCTAAAAAACATTGTTCCAAAAATTCTTGCAAGTAAACCATATCTTAACAGGCTGATGTTTTGCTCAGACGGGCTTGACCCTGTCGATGTAGCAAAGTTTGGCCACATTGATCACTGTATACGGGAATCAGTACGGCTTGGTGTGGACGTGATTGATGCAATTACAATGGCGTCCAAGAACTGTTTTGACTATTACAACATGGGAAAGGACTTGGGTGGGATTGCGCCAGGCAAGCTTGCAGACATGCTTGTATTTGACGACCTTGAGAAAATAAAACCAAGGCGAGTCTTTGTGGGAGGAAGACTTGTCGTATCAAACGGAAGTCTGGTGACAAAAATAAGAACACCTGTCATTCAAAAATGGATGACAAAAACAGTCAAGATTGCAAGAAAATTCACAGAAAACGACTTTGTAATAAAAAGCAAAAAACCAACCGTTCTTGTAAACGCAATTGAGATGGAAACTGAAATAATAACAAAGCAAGGCACCGCAGAACTTGTCACGAGCAGCGGAAATGTAATCCCGTCCAAAGAAAAGGATGTCTGGAAGGTAGCTGCCTTTGACAGGACGTTTGGCTCAACAAAACACGCCCTCGGATTCTTGAAAAACTTTGGCGCAGATGTAGGCGCATTTGCTTCAACTTGGAGCTTTCATGAAAACGACATGATAGTGATAGGATCAAGTGAAAAAGACATGGCGCAAGCAGCCAACCATCTAATAAAATCGCAAGGAGGAATGGTGGTTGTAAAGGAAGGAAAAATCATGTCGTTTCTGCCCTTGCAGGTTGGCGGAATAATCTCTTCAAATCCGTTTGATGACGTATTGGACCGGTTTGTCAAGCTTAACTCTTCACTAGTTGAGAGCGGATGTGTCTTCCAAAGGCCGCACCTCATGCCGCTGTTTTTGCCGTTCCTTGCACTGCCGTCCGTTAGAATTCTGTATAGCGGAATAATCGATGTCAAGAAAAGATCGTTTATTGACGTCTTTGCCTAGGAAACTATTAAAAAAGGGTCAAACGAACTTTGTTTGTATATGGCTTCAATTCAACAAACTCCAAACGGTCCTGTTTTAGTATTAAGAGAAAGTGCGCTACAACAGAAAGGCAAAGACGCACAAAAAAATAATATAACTGCTGCAAAACTGGTAGCAGATCTAGTACGCACCAGTCTTGGCCCAAGGGGGCTAGACAAGATGCTAGTTGATTCTATTGGCGACGTTACTATAACAAACGATGGCGCCACAATTCTAAAAGAAATCGACGTCCAGCACCCAGCTGCAAAAATGATGGTGGAAATCGCAAAGACAATAGATAATGAGGTGGGAGATGGCACAACCTCATCAGTTGTGTTTGCAGGCGCGCTGTTGGAAAAGGCAGAGGAGCTTTTGGCAAAGGATGTGCACGCCTCAGTAATTATTGATGGTTATCAAGCGGCTCACGAAAAAGTACTGGAGCTTTTGTCGCAACTGGCAAAGAAAATTGATCCAACCGACGAAGAATCATTATTGAAAATAGCAACCACTAGCATGCAGTCAAAACTAATCTCGGAAGACAGCGGCATTCTTTCAAAACTAGTTGTAGATGCGGTCCTGAGGGTTGCAGAAAAGAAGGGAGACAAGTACGTTGTAGACCTTGACAATATCAAAGTTGAAAAGAAAACCGGCGGCTCAATCCAAAGCACAGAGCTGGTAAAGGGAATTGTTCTTGACAAAGAAGTGGTCCACAGCGGAATGCCTACCAAGATTGATGGTGCAAAAATTGCACTACTGAACGCAGCACTGGAAGTTGAAAAAACAGAAATGAGTGCAGAAATTAGAATTACAGACCCAACTCAAATGCAAATGTTTCTGGAAGAGGAGAACAGAATGCTCAAATCCATGGTTGACAAGTTGCAAAGAATTGGCGTAAATGTATTGATTTGCCAGAAGGGAATCGATGACATTGCGCAACATTATTTGGCAAAATACGGAATTCTGTCCGTAAGACGGGTCAAAGAAAGCGACATGACAAAGCTTGGAAAAGCAACCGGCGGCAGAATCACAACAAATCTTGACGATATAACCGACAAGGATTTGGGCCACGCGGAACTGGTCCACCAAAAGAAAGTAGAGTCTGACAAGTGGGTATTCGTAGAGGGATGCAAAAATCCAAAATCTGTTACAATTCTTGTAAGAGGAGGATCACAAAGAGTAGTGGACGAAGCAGACAGATCACTCCACGACGCACTTATGGTAGTAAAGGATGTAATTGAAAAGCCAGCAATTGTTGCAGGCGGAGGTTCACCGGAGGCGTATTTGGCTTCTCAGCTAAAGGAATGGTCAAACAACTTTGAAGGAAGAGAGCAGCTTGCTATTAGGAAATATGCCGAGGCACTGGAGGTAATACCATTGACCATTGCAGAAAATGCAGGGATGGATCCAATTGACACCATGACGAGCCTCAGGGCAAAACAAAACAGCGGTAGACGATGGGCAGGAATAAATGCAAAGGAAGGAAAAATTGACGACATGTTTGCGTTGAACATAGTGGAGCCAGTTGCCGTAAAAGAGCAAATCTCCAAATCTGCAACAGAGGCAGCATGCATGATACTTCGAATCGACGACGTAATTGCTGTTTCCGGCGGCAGAAAATAGTCCTAAAAAACTTCAAAACCTATCTTCTGTATAACATTTGATGTGTACAAAGTAGGAATTGATCTGGGTGGAACCAAAATGGAGGGAATCTGCCTTGACGAGCAGTCTGACGTAGTTGCGCGAAAGCGAATTCCAACAAACCAGCAGGACGGTTACAAATCAATCCTTAACTCAATATCTGTCCTAGTATCGGATGTCACAAAAAACGTTTCAGATTATACCGTTGGAATATGCACTCCTGGCGCAATTTCAAAAAAAACTGGCATGATCAAAAACAGCAACACCCAATGTCTGATTGGAATGCCACTGCAAACTGATCTGGAGCAAATACTTGGGAAAAAAATTGCAATGGAAAACGACGCAAATTGTTTTGCGATGGCTGAGGCAACCATGGGTGCGGCAGCTGGGTATGGTATCGTGTTTGGGGTAATAATGGGTACAGGAGTTGGCGGCGGAATCATAATTGATGGAAAAATCCATAGGGGAAGAACCTACATTGCCGGGGAGTGGGGACATCACACGCTACATCCAAATGGTAACAGATGTTACTGCGGAAAATCCGGCTGCGTTGAGACATACATCAGCGGACCAGCCCTGGAAAAAAGATGGCTCCAAATCACGGGAAAAAAGGAGCCGCTTACTGCCATAGTTCAAAGCCTCAATGGGGATGATGGCAAGATGTGGAAAAAAGAATTTTTGGATAACTTTGGAGCTGGACTTGCAAACGTAATTGACATCTTGGATCCAGATGCAATAGTGCTCGGCGGAGGCATATCAAATATTGATTTTCTGTATACCGAAGGTCGTGACTCCGTATACGAAAAAGTGTTCAGTGACTTGGTGGACACTCCAATTCTCAAAAATAGTCTTGGCGATTCTGCTGGAGTGTTTGGCGCAGCGATGCTCTAGGTTGGACAGCCTTGTATTTTTTGGATGTAAAAGCCGTTTGTCATTATTTCAATTTCGATTTCGTCTGGAACGCTTTCAGAATGGCAAAAATGGCACTCTTCAGTTGTAATTTTGGCATTTTGTTCGCCTATTGAAGATAGCCATTTTTTTGCATACTCGACTGCCCTTTGATTGTCTTTGGAGTCTGTGATTACGTCAAAATGCATGGTATGCCCGTCTTTTGCTTTTACATACGTATCAAAAACATGGACCTTCATACACTGCTTGAATCCCAATCCATTTTTATTTTTTATTAACAGGATCAAAAATTCTCATAGGCATAGTATGTCATCTGTCTTATTCTATCCAGCAACAAACCGCACGTCCTTTTGATGTCTTTACTTTCTTTCAAGACGACCTCCTGTCCCATGTCGCCTTTCAACAAAAAATCAAACATTGTATCGTCTTTGATCTTCCGATACTCCTTCTCATACCATATTAGAAAGTTGATTGCGTCAAGTCGCCCAATCCTTCTTGCATTTTTCTTGAATTTTTCCAAGCTCACATGCCTCAACTTGAAATCAAATTTTGTATTGTATTCCTCAAGGAGACCCGTAAATATCTCTCGTATGGTTTTTAAAAAAAGATTTAGATCTGACTGGAATTCTTCACTGTTTTCCTCCAACCGGTTAAGAATGGTTTCAGCCTCGGTGATTTTTCTTACCGCTGTCATGAGTTTGCTCTATTGCACAAATCATAAAATTATTCCTACTGTGGAGTGTTCAGCGCATCAAGTCTTATTTAGTAAAACAATCTGTAGAGCATTCTCTGCAATTCTCAGAGCTGTTTCTGCGTCTCTTACTGCTTGTTTCTTCGTACTGTCTGAGCTATCCCTGAGATAGGCCCTGTTGGCAAGGTTTAGATCCTCCTTTGCCTGTCTTAAATTTTCCTTTGCCGTGCTTAGCGCACTCGAATACGCCGCATTTATTGCATCGGCTTCTGCTTTTGTCTTTATTGATTTACTAATTGTGTTTACTGTTGCAGAAGGATCGAGTTTTTTTATCGCCGCCACTCTTTCTTTTTCCACCAACAAGTCATTTCTTATTTTTGCCTGTTTTCTTGCCTCACTGTACTTGCCCTCTGCCGATGAAATACCCTGTGCTAGCAATATTGTACTTGCAAAAACTGCAAATGCAATTAAAAACACTCGACTCATTTGCCTTTATCACCTAAATTCATTGTGGACATATGTTGGCATCAGTCATGTTTTATTGAGAAATTTCATTTATGCATCTGCTTTTT
>DATIGB010000170.1:0-2724 GCA_035454985.1 Candidatus Nitrosotenuis sp. | reverse complement strand
ATTTTGCTGAACGCCTAACGGTGAGCGTTACCCGCGGGTGGGTGGGACAAGACAACGCCATTTTGGCGGAACCAACTTCCAGCCACGCAAACGGCCTGAAAACGCGGCGACTCCCACCCGTCGGGTGCACGCGGTGTTGGGCGGTGTTTTAATTTTAGAGGAGTGCCAAAACTGTTGAAAAGACTGCAATCAAGCCATCCACCAAAATCGCAACGGCAAATGCCAATAAGAACTGCCATCCCGAAGGTATTTGAGAGGGAGCAAGTTTGGTGCGTTCAACCACAACAGTTTTTGCCCATTTATCGCCAAGTCGTTGATTGCGCGGAGATGTCTGCATATTGTAATATGCGACGAGCCCAAAGAACAGCGCATCAATGAAATAGGTGCAGGAGCGGATGAGAGCTGCCTTGATGGAGATGGGTTGGCCATGCTCATTCTTGACATGCAATCTGAAAATCAATTTCCCTAATGATGCGCCATACATATATTCAGAAATCGCATGATAAAAAATGGAACCAATGAGCGCAAGGACAAACGCCATTGCGGAAGTTGATTCTGCATTCGCAAAGATCTGCGACGTGGGTATTCCGGAAATCATGGAGAAAATACGGATCGCAATCCCAAACAAAAAGGCGGCAACGAACCAAATCAAATTATGGATGATCGTGTCGATGATCTGAGCACCAGCACGAACCCAAAAACCAGCTCCGGAAACCGGAACTTGAATTTCACTTGGAGAAGAGACTGCAACTGACTGTTCCATAACGGTATATTCCTCCTTGATTCATGATCCTTGCTTTGAACCGCCCAACGGGGTGCGTTACCCGCGGGTGGGCGGGACGAGGCAACGCCGCTTTGCCGGGATTAACTTGAAGCCACGCAAACTGCCTGAAAACGCAGCGACTCCCACCCGTCGGGTGCACGCGGTGTTGGCTGGCGCGGATTTGACAATGTACCTATCCCTAAGATACCACTAAAATGATTGAACAGGAACTTTACTCAGGCTGGTAGCCTTCATAAACAAATAAATTACCCGACCACTCCTCAAACACTTTCTCGATTACTTTGCGAACTTTCTCCCATTTTAAACCGCCATAACCAGCGCCGATTCTTGGAATTGCAATTGAAGTAATTCCTTCAGCATCTACTTGACTCATCATGTTCGCGAGAGCTTGTTCAACGGCTTGATAAGTGGCATGCCGACCTGGTGCCTCTTGTGTGCCGAGATTGAACACAAAGGGCTTGTTCTTTTCTTTCCAAAGAAACGCGTCGCCTACATTGAACTGACGAGGCTTTGCTTTACAACGGCGACGATATTCATTGAACATTTCCGGATACTCTTTTTTAAACCTGACGGCAATTCCTGCTCCCATGACACCCTGACAGTTACAGCCATGAGCGAAAGCTTGAACATTATGGTCGTTTAGAAAAATATTGCCTGAAACGAAATTGATCGGCATGTAATGTAACCCTACTCAAGCCTGTTGAACACGATACAAATCCAAAGTAGAACGTAATGATAGTGCCAGCCAACGGTGAGCGTTACCCGCGGGTGGGCGGGACGAGACAACGCCGCTTTGACGGAGCCAACTCTAAGCCACACAAACTGCCTGAAAACGCGGCGAGTCCCACCCGTCGAGTGCACGCTGTGTTGGGCTGCATTACTTAGCTCCACTGTGTCACTTTGGGGTGGAGTCAAAAAAGCATCATCGGTTTCAGCGATTTCTATTTGCCCCACCATCTTGACATCCTTCTCACC
Source organism: Candidatus Nitrosotenuis sp. (assembly GCA_035454985.1). Taxonomy (GTDB): domain Archaea; phylum Thermoproteota; class Nitrososphaeria; order Nitrososphaerales; family Nitrosopumilaceae; genus Nitrosotenuis. The sequence continues at coordinate 965 of DATIGB010000170.1, read as the reverse complement.
AGAGACTGCCAAAATCCAATGATAAACACCTTCATGATTTACGATGGCAAGTGCTTCCACTGAGATGTTGTATGGTCTTTGAAGGGAGAGCATTTCATCTCTAATCTTCTTTGATCGATCCGTGGGTCTCTCTGGAAAACCTATTGGCTGACCAACTAGGAACCAAAGGAGAAAAGTTACGAAACTTCTCCAATTCTCGCGATAGTCAAATAGGATCGTTGGCAAGTCATTATCGCGAAAGAGCACCAAGAGCTCGGATCTTAGCTGTGGAAAGCCAATTATTCGAGAGACTTCTCTTGTTATATCAGGCTTTGTTGGGTTGAAGTTCTCTGCGAGAACGCGGGTAATATCCCGGAGCACTTCAAAACAAACCGGAGACCTGTCAAGCACGGAATGAACAGTCCAGTCGGCATAGAAAGAAGCTACGCGGTATCTCTCAGGTCTATCAGCTACTTCAATCAAATGCCGAACTTGTACCATAAGGAAACAAACATCCTCACGGTTCATTTGTCCGCTAGCCTGCTCGAGCCTTTTAAACCATTCTTTGATGCGGTAACGTGCGTTCATAGTTTAGCCGAAAAGTTTAGTTCATTGAAGTTACGAAAGTGGTGCAGCCCAACGGATTGCGTTACCCGCGGGTGGTGGGACGAGACAACGCCACTTTGCCGGAGCCAGCTTCCAGCCATGCAAGCTGCCTGAAAACGCGCAGACTCCCACCCGTCGGGTGCACGCTGTGTTGGGCAGATTTTGCAAGATGATTTTGAACTATGGTTTTTGCCCTGTAAACTCATTTTCAACCACGTCTTGGTTTGATTATTCGGTAAGCAGTTTCCACATCAATGTCCTCAACTTTGATAATTGTTGTTCTTACTTTACTTTTTCTTCCTCACAAAGTCTTTTCAATTCCGCAAATTCTGCTTCCGTTTGTTTCAAAATACCTTCCTTTATCTTACGCCCAAAAATTA
>DATIGB010000169.1:0-5904 GCA_035454985.1 Candidatus Nitrosotenuis sp. | reverse complement strand
GGAAATCGAAAGTTATGTGGATTCTCAAAACACAAATCCTGACCAAAATGCAGATCAGAGCACTTCGGCAGATTCAGACAAAACAGACACCACCAAATCTCCGCCTGATTCTACCAAATCCAATACCAAATCCAAACGCTTACAGGATCAAAAACGCCAATAGATCACATAAACTTCATATACATTTTCCAGATCAAGCAAGTTACATGGCTTCTAGGCAAATCACTGCCGGCGTTGGAATACCGATGATTGTAGTTGGGGCATTAATGGCATTCTTGTGGGCACCAACAAATGTAGAATTTTCAGAAGTCATAGAATTTGTCGGCAGCCTAATTGGAATACTCGGAGTAGTCTTCTTTGTTGCAGGTCTGCTTTACACAAAAGAGCCAATAATTTCCTGATTCTGTAAAGATCTATGATTAAATAATGACCTAGGCTAGATCGTCCTGCTTGAAAGTCAGACTATTTGAAATATTCACTTCGCTGGAAGGGGAGGGAATTTTGTATGGAACAAAAACCCTTTTTGTAAGACTGGCAGGGTGTCCATTTACCTGCTTTTATTGCGACACAAAAGACTCGCTCCCCCTAGATTCTGGACAAGAATACGACATTGAAGAGGCGTGTGATCTCTTGGACAAACATCTTGAAGAAAAAACATACAAGGTAAATTTTACCGGCGGTGATCCACTGATTCAACACGAAGCAGTAGCGGAGCTTGCAAAATACATAAGATCAAAACACATTCCGACTTATCTCGAATCATCCTGCTTTGATTACAAAAAATTTAGTCATGTTTTGCCGTACATGGATTTTATCAAAATTGAGCTAAAGACGCTTGATTCAGAATTTGTTGACGCAAAACATTATTCTACACTTTTGGAAAATGCCTTGGAATGTCTTAGGTTGGCAATCGCCTCCAAAAAGCCAACCTACATCAAAATTGTGGTAAGCGCAAAAACAGAATCGGAATCATTTGGAGAACTAGTTCAAAAAATCTTCAAAATAGCTGCACCTAACGATCTTAAGGGATTTATAATACAACCAACCTATGGAATAGCAGAACCAAATTTGCCAAAACTTTTAGGTTTTTATGATTTAGTGTATCCGTACTATAGCGAAGTACGCGTGGTACCACAGCTTCACAAGCTCATAGGAGCGCCCTAATGAACAAAGATAGGGTAAAAAAACTCGTAAGAGAACTAATCATAGAATTAGGTGAAGACCCAACGCGTGAAGGTCTGCGTGGAACGCCAGAAAGAATAGCCGACATGTACGAAGAAATTTTTTCCGGCTATGACTCTGACTCTGAACTCTCAATCCAGTTTTCCGAAGACTCAGATACAGTTGTTGTCAAGGACATTACGTTTTACTCAATGTGTGAGCATCACATGCTACCGTTCTTTGGTAAGATTAGCATAGCTTATCTTCCAAATGGCAGAGTTTTCGGAGTATCAAAGCTTGTACGCCTTGTAGAAAAACACGCAAAGCGATTACAGATACAAGAACGACTGACAAAAAACATCGCCGACGAGCTATTCTCACAAGGGGTAAAAGGTGTAATAGTAATGTCTGATGCAGAGCACCTTTGCATGAAGATGAGGGGCGTGCGAAACGATGCGACAATGACATCTTGCGCGTATCGTGGAATCTATGAAAGAAAAGAAAACAGGGAGGATGTCATAGCCATGATCCGCAGCCCAAAACAGTCTCTTTACTGAGATTTTGCAAAAATTAAATAATCTAGTCCAAAGGTAACCTATCGTGGGAGCACACAATAACGTACACATTCCAAAGGAATCGTGGCCATTTTGGACTTGGTTTGCAATAGAATTCTTCATAGTTTTGGCAGTTGGAGCCCTAAGTTCAAGAGAGGTAGTCAGACTGTTTGAAAAGACACTTGAGCCAAGCATGCAGAACTGGCTGTTCTTTGGCGTGATCGGCGCAGTTATTGTAACATGGTATCTGGGAATCAGAAGACTTGTTTTCAAAAGACCAATTCTGGAAAATCGCTGGTAAACTAACTCAAATATTTTGTCTTGTCTTCGATTCCTGCTTCTTTAAAGCCGGCTTTCCTGTTCCTACACGATTCGCATTTTCCGCAATGAAGTTTTGTATTGGAATAACAACTCCACGTCTTGAAAATATCGTCACCTAGGACATCATACCCAATTTTTATGAGTGCGCTCTTTGAAAGCCCTTCAGAAAAGGGAGTCCATATCTTTATCTTGTTTCTTATTCCTAGCCTTATTCCATCAATTTCCCCTTGATTGAATGCAGATTCAATTTTCCTTGAAAAGGCAGGCCTGCAATCAGGGTATTTTGTATCATCTGTGTGCGCACCATATGCAACAAGCGACGCGCTCAGTGTAAATGCCCACGCAGTTGCAATACTCAAAAAAACCCCATTTCTTATCGGAACAACTATTGAATAGTTGAATTTTTCAGGAAGTGTTTTTTTTGTATTTGTCAAAACGTTGCTTTTCCCATACAAGGTTTTCATAAACTCTATATCGATAATTTTATGCTGCTTTAGTTTTAGGGCCCTTGCAACAAATTTCGCAGAGCTAATTTCGCCTGACGCACGTTGCCCATAAGAAAACGTAATTCCATACAAATCAAACTTTGGCTTAAGGTATGCACCCATACACAAAGAATCCAAACCCCCACTAAGTATTGCAACAGCCTTTTTCTTCAAATCAGCACCAGCTCGTGTTATTTTTTGATCTTTGCCCCACCACTTGGTTTGCAAATTATTACAGTGGACTCTACTTTTGCGGAAGTAAAACCCTGTTTCATAGAATTTGCGATTTTCTGCAAGTTAGACTTTTTTGTTGCAAACGCGATGATCGAAGGGCCTGCGCCACTGATTGTAACACCTAGTGCTCCCGCCTTCAGGGCGTTTTTCTTTACTGCAGAAAATCCTGGAATTAGGTGTTGGCGCGCAGGTTCTACTATTATGTCTCTGATCGAGGTTCCAATTAGATTCGAGTCTTTTTGCATAAACCCAACAACAATTGTTGCCGCGTTTGAAAGATTAACAATAGAATCTGCAAGTGCTACGTTCTTGGGAATTACACTTCTTGAAACCTCTGTCTTTTTTGGCGGAACGTCAAGTTTTGGGACGGCAACGCACAACATTAGGTCGCTAGGCGGCATAATTCTTATCACATCTAATGGGTTTGTTCTAACTATCACAAATCCGCCCAAAACAGATGCAGAAACATTATCGTAGTGTATGGAACCTGCACTTGCCATCTCTCCAACCCCGGCACATTCGACAAGGGTGTTTGCACCAAGATTCAGCCTGAATAACTCATTAAATGCAACTGCCGTCGCCGCAGCCGATGCGGCACTACTGCCCATCCCAAATCCGGCAGGAACTCCCTTTCTTATTTTGATCTCAATACCGCCTTTAATTTTGAATTTTTTCATCATGTGCTGTACCACAAGTCCCGCAGTGTTTTTTTGGGGATCTGTGGGGACCGGATCAGAAGTTATTATTCTAATTCCCTGTTTCTTCTTTGTCAGGGTTATTTCATCAAAAAATGCATCCAGTGCTAATCCAAATACGTCAAATCCGGGCCCTAGATTTGCAGTTGAGGAGGATGCTCTTGCCGTTATGCTGGATGCCATTAGTCTTCAACATCTTCCCCTTGGTTAAGAATTCTACTCAATGCGCCTTCCAAGTTAACCATTCCAGCACCAGTTACATTTGACATTGGAATTAATCCTTGAGCAAACCCTCCTATGTTTAGACTTCGCAACAGATTTGTAACAAGGACATATGTCTCACCGTCAGATTCTAGTGAGATCCCATCTTCTAACGTTTTTACGTTTGTTGTCCATTTGAGAACCTCCGATATCTTGTCTGCAATCAGATCCGTCTTTGTCAGTACGTTGATTGTTGGAATATTCATCCTGAGTCTTATGGACGTGGCAAGGAGTGCCATGGATACAAAATTTACTGCAGTTGTAATGAGCACCCCATCGTACAAAAACAAATTTACCTTTTCATCTGCATTGAAATTTTTAACAAAGTATGGGCCACTTGTTCTATATGCAAACAACTCTATCTGTCCCGGAGTGTCAACAATGAGGTAATCTGGATTGATGTTGTCTGCCTGCTGCTGAATCTCATCTATTTTTGAGGCAATAAGATCACTTGCCATGACCAGTGCCCCGTTTGGCCCTAAATCATACTGTTTCATGATGGATACAATATCGATCGAATCCCTGATGTCAATATCAGGTGTGTATGGGAGTGATATTACGCCAGGATCTAAGTTTAGTATTGCTGTAAACGCTCCGTTTCTAGTATAGTAATCGTGAATTCTTGACGCCAGTGAAGATTTGCCTGCCCCAGCTGTTCCGGCAATAAAAATTGCTTTCAATTTCTCAAGTTAAGTGTTGATGGCTTATATTTGAATCAATTATCAAGTCTCTGAAATGAACTGGCGAATCGTAGCCTTTCTAGCTAGTCTTGTACCGTTTCTAATAATTGCGATCCAATTCCACATAAAACCTCAAGACATTTTTGCAATTGGAATAATTAATTTTCTTGCAGCATTCACAGCAATAATGTTCAAGCTCTTCTTACAGGGCGTAAAATTTCATTACATAATACGAACATTTCATGGTTCTCTAGAATCGTTATGGAGAACAATTTTTGTAAGAATTGGAAGTGAGTTTGTCACCATGACAACTCCGATGTTTGTCGGTGGTGAGGTGGTTAGAATATACTGGATGAAAAAAAGAGGCATGTCTACGGCAAAAGCATCATGGCTTGGAATTTTTGAGATAGTCACAGAGGTTCTGGCAGCAGGAGTTTTGTCAATACTGGCAGGGCTCTTTGCACTAGTTAATGGTTATACCGTAATTGGAATAGTTGTACTTGCAGCTGCAATTCCTATTGTGGGACTCTGGGTAGGCTTGTTTTTCCTCTCATCAAAAAGAACGTTTCATGTCCCAAAAACGTTTTGTAATCTAATAATTAAGTTCAGAAAGGAAAAGGGTATTCAGTATATAGAAAGAACAAACGAATGGATGAACGACATATGTGTTATGAGTAGAGAAAACTTTCAATCAAAACAGGTAAAAAAAGTGTTTTTTGTAACCCTGATGATATCGTTTACTGCCTGGGGAGTTTACGGCGTATCCCTCATGCTGATTGCAGAAGGTATACGGGCAATTGGCCCAATAAATTCCATCTTTGCAGTTATGGCAGGAAATGCAATTGGAAATCTCCCAATAACAGTTGGAGGATCAGGGCTAACGGAGTTTGGTGTCTGGACATACCTTAACCACGTTAGCATCTTTACACTTCAAATGCCACAAAACAACGTAGACTGGAACACAATCATTGCCTGGAGGATCGTGACCTACCAAATTCCAATTCCGATTGCTTGGTTTATGTTAATGAAAATGGCGCTAAGGAAATACAACAAACCTCAATAGAAATTTATCTTTCACAGAAAACATCAGTATGTGTCGTTTAGGGGGAAAACAGTTGTAATCACAGGCGCATCTAGCGGAATAGGCGCGGCGGCGTGCGTTGAGTTTGCAAAAAGAGGCGCAAATCTTGCCTTGGTTGCAAGGCGAAAAGAAAAACTTGAGGGGCTAGAAAAAACACTTGCCAAATTCGGCGTCAGTACCCTAGTTTGCGAGTGCGATGTCTCAGACAAGGCACAAGTTAAGAAAATGAGCTCGCAAGTAATAGAAAAATTCGGGGGAATCAACGTCCTTGTAAATAACGCAGGCTTTGCGATATATGGTGCGATTTCTGAGCTGACAGTCGAAGAAATTGAATCACAAATGGAGACAAATTACTTCGGAATGGTTTATTGCACGAAAAGCTTTCTCCCAAAAATGCTCGAGCAAAAGTCAGGTCACATAGTAAACGTAGCA
>DATIGB010000168.1:0-11640 GCA_035454985.1 Candidatus Nitrosotenuis sp. | reverse complement strand
ATTACCGTCTTTAGGAAATTTAAGATCATTTACGTAAACTGGAGTATAGCCAGACACATACGTTTGCGATTGTTTTTGAGTGCTAAGGTCTACATACAGCATTGTGGAAAATGGAATCATTTTACCAAGTAGTGTATTGTTCCAGAATTCACTTGTTCCACTTAGGCCGTCATCATAGATATACTGGTCAACTGGGACGCCCGCTATTCTCATAAACCATTGTTTTTTGCTCTCATCTCCACCGCCTTGGACAAAGTATAGTGCTGGGTTTTCGCTGTTTACTCTTTGTGCTGCCACATAGATTAGGACATAATCCGCGTCTAGTCCCTCAGATGGTTTGTTGCTAGTCAGTATATTCCATGCCTCGTCGGGTGTACTGAGTAGCATTTTTGCAATCAACTTTATTTGCCAATCAATCAGGGTAGCGTTATCAGCTAATGACTTTCTTTCTCCAAGGGTTGTAATCCAATATCCATAATCCCACCAAGATGCAATAACTGCATCCTTTGGGGTATTGTTCTTGAGCCAGTCCATCGCATCAAGCCAGTCGGTTGTAGCTATGTTATAGTTACTTCCACCGTTTAGAATGGTTGGAGGCGCTTTTACACTGTTAACCCAGTTAGAGCTTGCAGGAAGAACCATTGGAACGATCAACAAAATGGTAATAATCACAGCGAAGGAAATTTTAAGTGATGTAGGATGGGATTTGATAATTTTTTTAGTTTCCTTTTGTTCTGGTCTGAACATTTCTTTGGTCAGAATGGATAGTCCCACTGAGCCCAGAATTATGAGGGAAAGCGAGGAATACAGCTCCAATCTTATAAACGCTGAACTGATATAGATTCCAAACAAGCCAATGATCAAGGCAAAGATCTGAACATCGCGATTATTGTTTGAACTGTTTAAAAGATTTTTAAAAATTAGCCAAACTCCCAGTGCGGCAAATATCATAAAGACGGAATTATACAAAAATGATTGAAAGACAGTGGTAGTCGCATGTTCCGCTACCGAATCTACCAACGGGTCTATTGTAGTTAGGAACGGATTAATTGCATTCAGGTATCTAAAGCTTGGAGGCCCAAACACGTTTGTGGACAAAATGAAAATACCAATTACTATTACCGCTGCCAAGAACAATGCGCAGTTACGCTTTTTGTGTTCATCCTTGCTTATTTTCTGAATAAAATTACAGGCGATGAGGAAAATTGTTGGGCCAATCAGCATAAAGCCACTTGCTGTTGAAAAGAATTGAATGCCCGGCCTCTCCAGTGGTGCGACTGCAATTGCAATACCAAGAAGGAATGCTGGAACTGCCCACATCAGAAATCGGCTGTCTTGTCGGACAAATGGGAGTGATAATATAAAAAGAGCGATTGGTAAGACGAAAAACTCGCTTCCTCCCCATGCCGAAAAAGAAAAGCCGAGAAATATTCCGCCCCCTATTAGTTTGGCAAGAGCGATTTTATGCGAGTTTGATTTTATTCCACTCAAAAACAGATAAATCGCAAGCAGCCCAAAAAACAACCCAAGGGGTTCTGACTTGAACCATCCAATCGAGCCTCTGACGATGACTGGTAGGGAGACTGAATATAATAGCGAGGCAAACAGTCCAGCCGTTGTTCCGCCGATCACGCGAACTAAGGCAAACACAACAATTGCCGTCAGAGAGCCAATAACTGCTGGAAACAGGATTGTAAATCCGTAAAGATCAGTGCCGCCGCCGAAAACTTGGTAAAGTAATGCTGTTGTCACATGCAGAATGACTTGAGAGGTTGCCGCAACATCTCTTCCATGGGGATACCAACTCATGTCATCATGCCAGTGCAGATAAGCGTCTAAGCCGTTATCTGTGATGAACTTTGTTGCTCTGTAATTAAAAAATGGATCAAACTCATTTAGCTGAAAACCGTAATCTGCTGGCTGAGATCGTATCAGTGCAGATATGGAAAATGAGACCGATAGAACAAGTATTATGAGCAAGTGGTGCAGGAAAAATTCAAAACTGCCAACTTGGAATAATTTCTTATTATAAAGCAACTAATCCTTGTCCGAAAGTTTATGTTTATTACTCTTTTGAAAGAATTTGCACTTCGGACGAGGTTACCAGTTTTTTGAAGGCTTTTGCGTCATTTTCGTTGCCCACAATGCTGCCATAGTGCATTGGAATTGCAAGTTTTGGTTTTATTTCCTTGACCGCGTTTGCCGCTTCACTTGGGGTCATAACGTATGTTCCGCTAACTGGCACAAATAGAACATCCGGTTTTATGTCAGTCATTTCAGGTATCAGGTCAGAGTCGCCAGTATGATAGAATTTGGTATTGTTGACGGTTATTACGTATCCTACCTTGTTGTCCTCTCTTGGATGAAATGGTTTTTTTGTATCTGGATTTATCTTGTCAATATTATAGGCGCGAACTGCGCTTACTTTGAATCCATCAATGTCAGTTTTCTCGTTTGGTGCAATGCCGATTAGTTTTTTGCATGGTAGTTTGATCTGCTCAAGACACTCTTTTGCTGCTATTATGACGGTTTTTTCATCGGTAATTTTTTGCAAGTCAGCAACGCTCAGATGATCAAAATGATTGTGAGAGATCAGTACGATATCTGCATGAAATTTTTTATCCAATTGATATGGATCAAAGCAGATTACGACGTTGTCTTTTGTCAGTGTTATTGTGTCGTGTCCATACCACTTTATCTTAATGCCATTATATTCCAGCACAGTTTTGAAATTATCATTTACTAAGTTAAACTTTACTTGATTCCAGAACTATTTTGTTATTTGATATGGAGATTATAGAGCCGCCTGATTTTTTTATGATTGATTTCAGTTCTTTGTCCATTGTCGCTACAATGCCCCCCTGCTTTTTTATGTATGACTGTAAGGCTGCGTCAGCAAAACTACCATCCAGTGAAATGATTGGAAATGACTTAATGTAATCAAGCGTTATAGTTACAGTATCTTTTTTCTCCTTGTTATTCAAAAGATTTTCCAGTTCCTTAATCACACTGCTTGGAACAACGAAACGAATGCTTCCTATTTCAGTATCAATTGTTGAAAGATTCTTTATTCTATTGGTAGCTAGATGAATGAGAAAACTCGTGTCGCATATTACATTAACCAACTATGCCTGCTCCGATTAGTCGCCATCTTTCCTCAATCTTTCTGCTTATGGCGACATTACTTTGTTCAAAAAGGCAGACTGGCCTTTTGAATTGAACCTCAATCTTCCCTCCCTTTACCTTGTTTACTTTGGCAAGGACTGGTGCGGTTCCTATGTTGAGTCGTAATGATTCTCCTGCCTGAATTGGCGTCACCTTGATATCATTTATCGTTCCAACCGCAGAATCAAACAGATTGACTTCCAACTGCGCCTCATTCGAATTTTCCGGCAGTGTACCCGGCTTTCCTATAACCGAACCAATCAGAGAATCACTGCGAGTAAGCGATGGATCTAATTTTGTTCCGATTGCCACAAGTCCTCCCGGCTTTACATCGTCAACTATTCCTGCTGCAGTGCCCAGTGAAACAACTTGCGTGTGAATTGGCTCGTAATTGTTTTTCTTGCTGCTTAGGATGCCCGGTTTTATTTCAATTTCGTCTCCAATTGAAAACGTTCCTTGGGTCAGGCTTCCCCCGATCACTCCGCCTTTGATATTGTTTATTTGAGTACCAGGTTTGTTAACATCAAATGATCTCAGAACGTGCATTACTGGATCTTTAGATTCCATTCTTTGTGGAGTTTGGATCGTGTCCTCTATTGCTCCAATTAATGCATCTATGTTAAGCCTTGATTGTGCAGAGATTGGGATTATTGGGGACTTTGCAGCTTTTGTGCCTTTCACAAATTTAACTATATCAGCATAGTTTGCCGTCGCATCTTTGTACGATACAAGGTCAACTTTGTTTTGAACAATCACTATTTGTTGAATTCCCAGAATTTGAAGTGCCAAAAGGTGTTCTTTTGTTTGCGGTTGCGGTACTTTTTGGTTTGCTGCCACAAGTAATAACGCTCCATCCATTAGTGCGGCGCCCGAAAGCATGTTTGCCATAAGGCTTTCGTGTCCAGGACTATCTACAAAACTGACAACTCTGCTTAGCTCACTTTCTTTTCCACAGTTTGGGCAAGTCGGAATAGTAGAATATCCCAGTGGCACTTCACAGCTTTTGCACTTGTAAAATGCGGCATCAGAATATCCAACGCGTATGGTAATTCCCCTTTTTAGTTCTTGGCTGTGAACGCTCGTCCATTGTCCAGTTAGGGCCTGAATGAGAGTAGTCTTGCCGTGATCAACATGTCCTGCGGTGCCAATGTTTACACATGGCTGGTAACCGTATTTTTTTACATACCATTCGGGAAGAGTATCACGCCAATGCATTAGTAAATCTCAAAAAATCTAGTATGTTAATCTATGCTTCTTTGTTCTCTGCTGGAGCCTCTTCTGTCTTGAGCTCGCCGTCATATGAGCAGTTTATCTGATAGATTTCTTCTGAAATTGTATTTCCTCTGATCAGTCTTCTTCTACGCTGTCCTTTTTCGGCGTTTTTGAGTCCAACTCCTTTTGAAATCAGGACCTTTTTTCTTGCGGTGCCATAAATGTCAGATCTCATTGGCATTCCTGACTTGTCACTTCCGCCTCTGATTTTGAGTTTTCCAGCTAACCCGACTATTGCTGCGTCAACCTCATTTCCGATGTGAAGCCCTATCAGTACATTAGCATCTTTGTCTTTGAGCTCCTTTGATGCGGATTTTCCCTTTTTGTCAGATATTGTCAGCTTAAAGTTAGCCAAGTATTGCTCAAAAAATCTGAGCAACTAATTAACCTTTGGAGGCCCTGTCGGGTAATCCATACATGGACGTACGTTATTTTGATATATTCCCAATCGATGCCAAGATCGCCTGGGAAAAATTTTAATCTTAATTCGGACATTACGACATGATATGAAAGAGGAGATTTCTTGTCCAAGATGCAATACAAAGATGACCTCAATGCAAGCATGTCATATGATTTGCAGTAACTGTGGGGCGCATCTTGATTGTTCGGATAAGGGCAGCTTTTGGTAATTAGAATCCGGGTCTTCTTGGAATATAGTCAGAAGCCATGTTAACGGCCTTGTCCCTCATGATTTCTATATAATTGTCATATTCAGCTTCAAAGTTACAATGTGGGCATTTTACAAGCTTGAGATCGTCGTCTAAAACTGCCACCCTCTCGCATTCGGGGCATTTGGCATCCATGACTAACTTACGTGATCAAACTATAATAATGCTAGTTTGAAAAATCGAATTGCGCGGAGTTAGTCCAGCCTGGTAGGACGTCAGCTTCCCAAGCTGAAGGTCGCGGGTTCAATTCCCGCACTCCGCATTCAATTCTTGTATGGCTTGCTTGATGTCATTCTGATCTTTTGCGTTAGGTGTGTGCTTTAAATAATTTTCAAAGTCTTCCTTTGCTTTCTTTTTCATGTTTTGTTCCAGTCTTGTTATGCCACGATTTTTGTAAATGGGACCAAATCGATTTGGGTTGATGCCAATGGCCTGCGTATAGTATTTGTCTGCTTTTTCATACTGCTTTGTTTTGAGATAATAGTTCCCAAGTCCACGATATGCCAGATAGCATAATTTGTTGTGCCTGATGCTCTGCTCGTAATATTTTATACATTCCTGAGAATTTTTTTCGTTATAAATTCCTCCAAGAAGACATGATGCAGTGGAGTTGGTCTCGTCAAGAGATATGGCGTCGGTGAGCGCTTTAATTGCGTCATCATGCCTGTTTTGTAGATTAAGCTTTTCTGAGACAAAACATAGTCTGTTAGATTTTTCTCTTACCTTGTTTTCCACCCTAATTGACGATATTATGTCAGTCGGAGCTATCAATATCATCAATCTTCCATCCTCCTCCCATAGCTTGTCGAACTGTTGTTCAGGTATGACTCCAATTTGATCAGGCTGTGGCATATAGTGAATTATTGATTTTTCTTTTTGATCATACCCAGAAATGACCGATGCGTGCTGAACTGTCTCGTAAAGACCAGGCAGGATTACAATTGGCGGTATTCCCATGTCGATAATTTTTTTTAGTTCTGAAAGTGAGGAGTGAAGAATTAGGCTACCAAGTCCGTGTCGCTCTGCAATTTCTATTCCTTCGATGAGTATGCTTCCACGTATGTTTGGGTATTTTTTTGCAATTTCTCTTGCCTCTGAAAACGGTAAACTGACATCCCAGTATTTGGAGACTGCACTGACAGCCAAGGGCAGGCAGATGTTCTCTTCGTCAACAATTGGCAGCAGCAGCTCATGCTCACTCATAGTCTAAGACAGTTGTTTTTGCTATTAAAACCAATCACAGCAAAAGAAAATTCTCAATTAGTCCCAGTCCGTCCTGCGTCATTTCCGGATGGAACTGGGTTCCAAATATTCTTGAATCCCGATATTGGATTATTTCATAATTGCATGATTCAGATTTTGCAATTTGAGTAAATGCTTTGCCTAGCTGAGAGATCTCAAAATTATGGCTTTGATATACCTCTAGCATTCCATTGCACAGCAGGTTTTTTTGCACGGTTATTATTTTGGAGTTTCCCTTTTGCATCGTTTTCATTTTTCTTATCGTACCCCCGGCTGTCAGGGCGAGAATTTCGGCGCCATAGCATATTCCAAGAAGCGGCTTTTCCTCCAAAACGGCGTGGTTTATTATTTTGGAGTTTATGGCGTTCATCTCCTTGTTATTTTTGCGCCTTCCAGACAGAATGAAGGATTGAAATTTGTTCAGATCTTCCAGCACGATACCATCATACGATAATGAGGTAAAAGGGACTTTTTTTGCAGAGAGAAAGTCGGTGATGTTTTTTGTATATACTGATCCGTTGTCGACCAGTAACAGCAACTACTTGCCTACTCCAATTGAGATGTAGTGCAGTTCTGAGACGTTGTCAACTGTTATGAGTGTCCCAATGTTTAACATATCACCGTCTTGCCACATGAGCACTCTCTTGCTTCTTGGTACGACAAAGTCGTCAATAAACTTGGAAGTCATCTGGCTTGTCGCATCTAGATCAGACTGCGTATAGTATGAAACTTCACCCTCTTTGAATGTGAGTGGAATCTGGATTGTTGTCGGCGTCACAATTTGCAAGTCCTTTTGCTCAATTAGCGACTTTATTTGCTGTATTCTGGCGTTCTTGTCGGGGCTAGCTATGTCCTTGGATGTGGATGTAGGTACCACGCCTGAGAGCTTGTGAAGATAGGCTTCAAATGCTTCTTCCTGAGTGTTGCCGAGGCCCACATAGTATTCTCCGTCAAATGCGGCGCCCACGGCTGCAATTGTTCCCAGTTGAGCCACTACACCCTCTCCAGAACCGGCAGTGTATACGGGGATAAAGTAAACATCATGATCTCCTACTCGGTACAGAATATTATCTCCGATGCGGGGGTTTCTCAAAAGGGTCTTTAGCTGGGAAAAGTCGGTGTCCTTTTCCAATGCTTCCCGTACTGCTGTTGGGCCAATTAATTTTGTAGTGGAATTAGTTGGCACTTGATAGAACTGCATTTTTCCAAGTGTGGACAGATCGTTTTCTACTATCATGTATCCAGAAAGATTCCTTCCCTGGGAAACCTTCAGCTCAAGGGATAGCAGTCCGAGGAATTTTGTCTGATCAAATCCCGGAGGCTTTGCCTCGATATAGTATGCCTCAAGCTTGTCAGGTATCTTGAAGAATTGATTTGCCTGTATGAATTCCTCCGTGTTAGTCACGTGGTAAATGTTGAACATTTCCGTCTTCCATGTGAACAACTCCTGTGGGTATCTCACTTGCTCAGATAGCCATGGCGGTATGTCGACGAATTTGTCGCTGTACTGGCGCTGTATCATTTTCGCAAAATAGTCGTTTCCGTATTTGAGTAGTGTGATATTGCCGTCATAGGTATCAACCAGCGCAAATCCAACGAGTCGTAGGTATGGGTTGCCCATTGACCATGGTACTGAGTGTGTGTCAAATCCAACAATGAGCGGAATCAGCCAGTAGGTTTTCTTTCCGTCAGTAACCGGGTAAAAATCTACATTTTGGCCAAACATGTTGTACAGGAAATACGGATAGAGCGTCTCCATTCTGGAGTTAACATCCTTGTATCGCATTACATGTACAGAGTCTGCCGGATATGATAAAAGAAAGTTCGGCTCAAATATCCAGCTGAGCGGGGGTGATACGTCTATTCCTCCCTTTCCAGAATAAAACGCCCCGTTTAGCTCAGCGCTTGTCTGGCGGTTTGTAGGGTACGCAGACCACGTCTGGCTAAAGAGACCGCCTTCCCCATAATAGATGGATCTTTGGGCAAAGAGTTTGTTACTGTCAATTGATTGACCAGTTGTTGCATCAAGCGTCAAAAAGCCGTTTGGTATGTGCGTGTATACAAGATGTTCATTATACCAGCGATTTTCAAGGCTTACTGTTGAGGGGAGTACTGGCTTCATTGACGCAGTCCAGTACATTGTATTGTTAAATCTTAGAATATCATTATCGTCAAATTCTACATATTGCCTTTGACCTATTTCCGGTTTTAATTTTGCAAAGGCTGCTTCCCAATCCCATATTCTTATAGAGCTTAGAATGTCGTGATTCTTTTCAATGTAGCTTTTGATGTTGTTTGGGGAGACAGATTGTAATTTTACGTCGTTTACGTTTATCTGCACTTTGTCCAATTCTCCAAGGTATCTGTTTACCGTGATTTGTTGCTGAGTGTACGGGCCAAGATACTCAATTTTCCTTGTGTCTGCGATGCTGTTATTGACAGCCATAACAGAGCCTACAATTATTGCAATTGCAATCAGTACAAGTACACGAATGTAGACGTCGCGTTTTATGGGATGGGTCAATATCTTGGAGCGTATCTTGTCGAATATTGAAAATCCGACCAGGATAAATCCGGCAAGCAGTGTACCACCAATTACATATCGAGTGTTATAGTCAACCTGATCTGTGAAAAACATGTTGATTCCAGCCCAGATTATTCCGATTCCAATTACGGCCTCGATTGTAGAGATATAGTTCAGAAATTTCGGTTTGCCTTGTGATGAGTCGTACATATACGAGGTAACCACTTTAACAATTGAGTGCAGTCCGACATAGAGCGCTAACCTTATCCCAATAACGCCCAGTAGTGGTGGAAGAAGAACTGTAAGTGACGGAATAAGGGAAATTACAGTTTGTGCTGCATCTGATGAGTGTGGTGTTACAAACGGCAGCGAGAAGAGACTTGATAGGTTGTTGATTCCGAGATCATTGTTGTCAACCATATCTACTACGGCAAGGCCAAACATTATGTTTACAAAAAACGCGCCAAAGAGGAATATCTTGGTAATTTGCCAGATCACAAATTGCGGTACGCTTAGTTTGTAGTCCCTAAAACTTGTGACGTTTTTGGACACTGGATCGTGCGTGGTTCTGTTCAAAAATGTGATCATGATATGGATGGAATACCAAACAGTTGAAGAGCGGTTCTTGATGTCCACGTTGACTAGGGCAATGGCTGAAAGAACAAGGGCGGAGACTATCGAATAGTAAAGGGGTTTTGTAAATTGGTAGCCAAACTCTGTCATATTCATTGATAAAATGACGCCTTGGTTGCCGACTATGACCAGAATAATGATTCCAATTACCGCAATTATTCCTAGCCGTATGTACTTACCAGCATCTGGTGGCGATGAATTTGCTTCGGTAGAGGAACTATACAAAATCACGTTTGCTCCTTTATGGACAAATTAATGTCTTAGGGTTTGTTGCTTTACGGATCAGTGGATAACAGCTCATTTCACAATCATAAACTTACAAAATAATCATGATTACCTGTTAGAATTGAGTGAATTTGCTTGTTTGGCGGCTAAGATAAAGTCGCATATCCTTTGCAGACCATGTAGACTGCGGCATATTTTGGTATGGTAACTTGCTCTTTTTTGTATGGGCCAAATTTTTTATTTTTTAGCTTAAATTCGACAGGGCAGCTAGCCAGAACCGTTACCTTGTCGTCGTCAATAAAGCATGCGTCGTTTCCGGGATTGAATTTCTCAAGATCGTTGCTGGGTATCTTTGAGAGGCCGCTCTTGCTGTTTATGGTTCCAGCTAATCTGAATATTCTGTGAACGTCGATTGTTACATTTGGGTCAATCTGTGCACCTATGGTCTTTTGTAGGTCTTCTAGTTTTTTCTTAAATGAGAAATAACCCTCTGAGATCAGCTGTTTGGAGAGTTTTGGCTTGTTTGATTTGGAGCCAAAGACTTGTTTTGATACCCTGCCAAGCCAGCCTTTATCATCTATATCGGAAAACACTGACTTGGAAAAATCTGATTTTTTTGCGCCAAAGGTTTCAGGCAATGCCCCCTTGAATAAAATGTAATCTACAAGTTCCGCTCTTTCCCTCGAGTCTAACTTTTCATAGTTTGATTCCACTACATAAACATGGAATCCCTCATTGCCAGAAAAATATACCCGTATGTTTTCCTTTTTTATTCCAAGATCAGCTGTCAATACGGAGATTAGTTTTTTTATTTCGTTTTTGGCGCCAGATATGCAATTTTGGCACAACACTGATGATGTTTCGTACTTGGTTGACTTGCAGTCGGGACATTCACTTTGTTGCAAAAAGATATTTCCACAAGTCGTGCATTTTTTGCAGACATGATTGATTCTGCAAGGAAGATTCAGATCTTTTGCATCAACATCGAAGATCAAGTCTGCACCCTGCCAATCTTTTTCTGCCATTGGTAAGTTTGGAAACAAATAACTAGCGTTTGAGCAATATACATCAGATGGAACGTTTGTCATAAGCAAAAGATGTAGTTCCTTGTCGGATTTTATTGAAATGTGTCGGTTCATTCCAAAGTTAAATTTTTGATACCCGAATTCACGCCTTTCTGGGTTGGTATGTGTGTGAATAAGATCAAAATGATCAAAATAATATTTTTTGAAGGATTCTTCTAGGAATTTTATGTCCTTGTCAAGCATTCGGAATTTTTTTCCTTCCAAACTGTAATGGATTTATGATGTTGTCACATTCTGGTATTGCAAAGCAAAGATTTTCGCTTTTTAATTTGTCACATGAAGGACATGCGTATTTTGTTCCACTACCAAAAACTCCAGATAGATGCTTGAGCT
This sequence comes from Candidatus Nitrosotenuis sp., assembly GCA_035454985.1. GTDB lineage: Archaea > Thermoproteota > Nitrososphaeria > Nitrososphaerales > Nitrosopumilaceae > Nitrosotenuis. The sequence continues at coordinate 493 of DATIGB010000168.1, read as the reverse complement.
GATATAGTGTTATTTTTTCGTTATAGTCTGGCGCATGTTTGAACAATGGTGCAATTTCCTCTATGGTTTGACCTTTGTTCAACAGATATGTTGCAAGCATGAATCTTCCTGAGTGTGGCAGGTTCTCTCCTTTGCTGAGAACATCCAGCGCGTGTTTTATACAGGGTGGGGATTCTCCGGTCTCAACAGTTTGTACAGAGAACTTTTTCGCAAGAAGTACAAGGGCGTCAACTGATTTTTTGAAGGATTCCGGTATGGACGGTATGTTGGCAGAATGAATTTTCGAGCTAATGAAATTATCAAGCTCTTTGCGGATTAGCCTTACTGTTTCGTGTGATGTAAGAAAGACATTCCCGTTATCAACCAGTCTGTTTACAAGCTTCCACTCTTGCTCGTAAAAGTGGGTTGCGTGTTTTAGATAGTCTGCCACAGGAATTACGAAATAGTCATCAGACTTTTGTATGTCCATGGAAAAAAGATCCTTGATTATTTT
>DATIGB010000167.1:0-2106 GCA_035454985.1 Candidatus Nitrosotenuis sp. | reverse complement strand
ATATGCCAAGATCCTTGTATTCGCGCATGTCAACTTTGAGCGATGTAAGTCCGCCTTGCCCTCCAAGTACTCCTCCTGAGAACATTTTGTTTAGGTTTTTCATCATGTCGTCCATATTTGTAAATCCCATGACTCCTCCGCCAAATGGAGATTGAAGTGGCTGGTTACTTTCCTTGAAATCCTTGGTTAATGACAGTGATAGTACAACATACGGCGCACCGTCTGGTGACGCATCAATTCTGACCACGACGTATTCTTTCTTCACAAGTCTATAATCTAAAACGCAATATTTATGCGCTTCAAAATCATGCTCTGGATAGCAAAAACTAGAGAAAAAATAGTGAATTTAGTGAATCAAATATTATATTGGCTAATTTGGAGGAATAAAGATGACAAACAAACGTATTTTGGTTCTGGGGGGAGGATTTGCAGGAGTAGACTGTACCCGAGCATTAGAATCCCATTTTAAAAGTGACAGGGAAACCGAAATCACGCTAGTTTCTGAGGACAATTTCCTTTTATTTACACCCATGTTGCCGCAGGTGGCATCGGGAATGATTGAGACTAGGCACATTATAATGCCAACAAGACAGCTTTGCAAAAAGGCAAGGTTCTATGAAGGAAAGGTCAAAAACATTGATCCATATGGAAAACGGGTTACACTATACGGGACAAATGAAAAACGAGGAATTTCGCTAGACTATGATTATTTGGTTGTGGCGCTAGGAAGCCAGACAAACTTCTTTGGAAACAAGAGTGTCGAAATTTACGCGTACACAATGAAGACACTCAACGACGCAGTTGTTCTGCGAAATAGAATAATAGACATGCTGGAACAAGCTGAAAACGAAACCGATCCAATTTTGCGGCAAAGCCTGCTGACATTTGTTATTGTGGGTGGAGGATTTGCAGGAATTGAAACCGCGGGAGAATTGCTTGACTTTATGCTTGACGCAAAAAAACACTACCCACATATTCATGAAAACGAAATGAGGGTGATTGTTTTAGAGGCACTACCTGCCATATTACCAGGGTTTAGCGAAAAGCTTGCAAAATTTACAAGGGACAAGCTAATTCAGCGTGGAATCGAGATTATGCTAAATACCCTGGTTGTGAACTTTGATGGCTCCGAAGTGGTCATTAAGGATGCAGTTGATCCTACCAAAACACCGGTAAAGGATAAGACATTATCGTCAATACAAACCAAGACACTGGTCTGGACCGCAGGCGTCACACCGGTAGACACCATAAAAAATTCGGTGTTCAAGACAGACAGAGGACGGGTGTTAGTCAATGAGTTTTTAGAAGTTCCAGATTTTCCAGGCGTATATGTAATTGGTGATTGCAGCTTGGCAATTAATCCTGATACAAAGAAACCGTATCCTCCAACTGCACAGAACGCAGAAGCGCAGGGAAAGATTGCAGCATACAATCTTTTTGCTAGTACTGCTAACCGACAAAAAAAGAAAATTGAATACCAATCCAAAGGCCAAATGGCAATAATTGGGAAAAGAACTGGAATTGCATCCATATTTGGCATGAACATTCATGGGTTTTTGGCTTGGTGGATCTGGAGGTCAGTCTACCTAAACAAAATTCCTAGAGCGGACAAGAGACTAAGGGTTTTGCTTGACTGGGGTGCAGATCTATTTTTTGACAGGGATATTTCTAGGCTGAAAATTCTTCGAAGAGAACCGCCAATTGATTACAAGGAACTGGACGAGGTTGATGATGTGTGGTAAAAAATAGAATTTCCCCTCTTTGTTATCGGTGTAATTTCAAAAGGTCATTCATAAGAAATAACCTTCCTATCTGAAAATTGGATGAAATCATACAAAACTAATTTTTCTGCATCCAGTTCCAGTTTGATACATCAATGTACAATTTGTGCGTAAATACATCAAATTGACGTTTAAAACCACTGATTACCATTCATTACCATTAAGTATATATACTGTAACCGTTGTTTGGAAACCATGAGCAAACAACAAACAACAGAATCCACAAGAGACATCTTTGCAGTCTACACACAATGCTTTGACAAAATTCAGGGCAATGTAGAAAGAACAAATCCACAAGTTCTGCAAGCAATTACAAACCTACAAC
>DATIGB010000166.1:0-2874 GCA_035454985.1 Candidatus Nitrosotenuis sp. | reverse complement strand
AATGGACCATTAAAACTCGTGTACATGTCTTCAGGGTTTTCACGAAAAGACTCTGGGCCCATTAACGGCGTTTTAATTTACCAGGTAAACAAGGATTACAAACCGACAACACAAACAGTACCTGCACAAGAATCAGATACTAAAACATCAGGAGAATCAATCACCAAGACATCCACCCAAGGCCTTGCCACAATACAGACGACACTGGGTAATATTGTAATTCAGCTCAACAAGGACATAGCGCCAAAGACAGTTGATAGTTTCACAAAACTTGCAAACTCGCATTTCTATGACGGGACATTGTTTCATAGAATCGTACCAGGCTTTGTAATACAGGGAGGGGATCCAAACACAAAATCTGGCTCGCCTCAAACTTGGGGGGCAGGAGGTCCAGGATACACAGTTCCAGCCGAGTTCAGCAGTCTAAAGCACACAAAATACGTCGTATCTATGGCAAGACAGGAGGGAGACATCAACAGTGCAGGCTCACAATTCTTCATCGTGTTGGGAGACGCGCCATTCCTGGATGGAAAGTACACAATTTTTGGAGAAGTGATCGAAGGCAAAGATGTAGTGGACAAACTGGGTTCTCTAAAAACAAATTCTGCTGACCAACCAGTGGATGTTGAACAGGCACGAATCAAAAGCATAAGGGTTTCTTAGCGCGCTATAGATCGTCGGAATACTCTTCTTTGAACTTGTCTGCAATGCGATATCTTGCGTACTTGTCGTCAGGAGAGAATTTTGCCGGATGCACCGTATTTGTCTTGGAATCACAGTGCGGACACGCATCTTTTAGAGTGTATTTTTTACAGTTTGAGCACTTGCGGATTTGGAATTTCAAAACTATCCTTCCCGCGTTTTCTTTGATTCTTCTCTTGTAAAATTAAACGTGCCGTGGTTCTTTTCAACGGTTTTCTGTAATTTATCCAGTATTGGCTTTAGCATTCTTTCTGCGGTTTTAAAGTCCTGGCCTTTTACAGTTATCCTGTACTTTGGTGCGCCTATGTATACTACATTGACGCTTGCCTTCTGATCCCCAATGGAATCTAGGAGCGCGTTCTTGATTACTTCGACGCCATCGGATTTGTTGCAAGTAATTTCGGCAATTCCTCGAATTTCGACAGAAGGCGGCTTTATTTTCGTACTTACTTCCCCTATTGCAGAAAGGGTCTTTTTTGCAAGCTTCAGCTCATCTAGGACGCTAATGTCTTTTGTTACCACATCCAAAAACATGTCATACACAAAATCATATTTTGTAAAAATCGCATCTTCGAGTTTTTCAATGTCGCTATCCGATAAACCGGCTATCTCCTTTACGTTTTCCAGGAATGTCTTTCCTTTCTCAATTCTCTTGACTTCTAGCAGTTTTTTCTTTTGCTGCTCCTTTGAAACCTGTTTTAGTGAAAGATCGATTTCCGATCTGTTGGGGTTCACTTTTTTTACGAGCAGTACTTTTTTTTCTCCTTCTTTTACAAATTTACTTACAGAACGAACCCATCCCGGAGCTATCTCAGATATGTGAAGAAATCCCTGCAGTCCGTTGTATTCATCAAGGCTAACATAAGCTCCATGGTCGGTAAGCTTGGTTATTGACGCAATTACGATTTCTCCAATTTCCGGTAATTCCTGCGATTCGGTAGCCATGCAAATTTGGCTCGACGTACATAATTTAATGTTGTTGCTCAGAAATCTATGCCTTTTTTTGCTCTTATGCCATGTTGAAATGGATGTTTTATTTCTCTCATTTCCGTTACTAAATCCGCGATTTCGATAATTTCTGGCTTGGCATGATTTCCTGTCAAAACTAAACTCAGCTGCGGCGGCTTTATTTTTATCAGATCTAGAACTTTTTCCAAAGATACCAAACCAAGATTTACGGCATAGTTTATCTCGTCAAGTATGATTATGTCATATTTTCCGGATAGAATTTTTTCTCTGCTTATCCCAATTGCCTCATCTGCAATTTTCTGATGAATTTCTCTTGGGGTCTTGTCGTCCAATATGCCGACAAAGCCTTTTCCTATCGCTGTCAGCTCAAATTCTGGCTCAAGCCTCTTTGACGATGTCATCTCACCATAATGCCAGGAGCCCTTGATGAACTGGATCATGCATGTTTTGTGGTTGTATCCAGTCGCTCTTAGCACCATACCTAATGCCGCCGTCGTCTTGCCTTTTCCCTTGCCCGTGTATACTATTACAAGACCGCCTTTTTCCATAACGAAAAATCGCAACTGAACACTAAAAACATTGGTATAGTTGTTAATTTGTCAAAGCCATATGAGAGCAAACAAAATTCCGCGTATCGCGATTGCCGGTGTCACTAGCGGAGTGGGGAAAACCTCGATAACGTGTTCCATTATTCATGGTATGAGAGGCAAAGGCTATTCTGTACAGCCCTTCAAAGTTGGCCCTGACTATATCGACCCAACCTATCTTTCTGCAATTTCTGGCAACAATGCGCGGAATCTGGACTCTTGGATAATGGGAAAGGCTGCGGTGGTCGCAAGCTTTTTGAAAAACTCCAATTCTGACATATCTGTCATTGAGGGAGTAATGGGATTCTATGATGGGTTTTCCGGAACTTCAAATTTTTCTAGCACGCATCACATATCAAGCATACTTCAAACCCCGGTCATTCTAATTTTGGACGCAAGCAAGACCGCAAGATCAATTGCGGCAACAGCATTAGGGTATACGAAATTCCACCGAAACTCAAGAATTGTCGGATTCATACTTAACAAAATCGGCAGTAAGAAGCATGAGGAAATGTGCAGGGGCGCACTTTCTAGCTTGAAGATTCCTATACTTGGCGTAGTGCCAAAAAGCTCTGAATTTGACATACAGTCAAGGCACTTGGGACTGGTGCCCGTA